>NZ_JBFBBE010000384.1:0-1256 GCF_040682555.1 Streptomyces sp. NPDC051172 | reverse complement strand
TCAGTCGATCACGGCGGCTGTCGCTTCGACTTCCACGAGCTGGCGGTCGTACCCAAGTGCGGCAACTCCGATCAGCGTTCCCGGCACATCACGGTCACCAAATGCGTCGCAGACGACCTCCCAGGCCGCCGCGAGTTCAGCCTTGTCGGAGGGGGAGACCAGCACACGGGTGGCAATGGTGTCCGCTGGTCAGCACAGCGAGGGGCATCTCACCGGGCATGCTTGGTGGATGAGTTCCTTTGGAGCGGGGGCGTCCCCGCGCTTTGATGACGCTGGGAAGCTGGCTCTCAACAAGATTCGGGAGGCCAAGCTCACCCTCAGACAGCTACGCGCAACGCACGCCAGCTATCTTGATTCGGTTGAGGTGGGTTTTGATCCGAGTGTCTTTCAATCAAAGACTGTGGTATGGGCGGCCCGCATCCGTCCGCCGATCGAAAGCTCGGATATATCTCGGCCCCTGCGCTATCTCATCCATGATCTTCGTGCAGCGCTGGACAACATGGTGCATGGTCACGGAGTCTCCACAGGGGTGGACGAGAAAGTGTTGCGGTCGAACTCATTTCCGGTGGTGCAACACGAAGCGGAATGGAAGAAGCAGTCGGCGTCACGACTCAAGCAACTGCCCCCTGTGATCGTCGAGCGGGTCAAGCGAGTGCAGCCGTTCGCGTCGCCTCGGACTTATCCGGTTCCTCCACACCCGTTGAGTCTGCTCGCTGAACTCAGCAACGTTGACAAGCATCGGGATGGCTTCATCGCTGCGCTGGTTCCAAACCCATCGGGTGTGCATCAGCTAGGAGAGATCCAGTTTGAGGTGCCAGTCGAACTGTCGGAACAGGCGTTTGCCCCCACGAGGGACCCGGCATCGGTCAACGACATCATGAGGTTCCTTCCCGACTCGAGTGACGGCGTAGTGCGCAACGGTGACACCGTCCTGGAAATCGACCTCCCGGACGCGGCAGACCTCAACCTCGAGACACTCAAGTCATTGGATCTGCCGTTGACCGTCACAGTGGTCTACGACCAGAGTCAAACCGGAGGCTTCCCGTACCTCCCGATCGTGATTGACGCATGGACGTACGTCCGGGATGTCGTCCTGTATGTCACGGGGCAATCTGAGGAACCACCGCACCCGGCCGAGCTGGCCCGTCCCGCGCCTGAATGGGATGAGTGACGACGGCCGCTCGTCCTTTATGGATCGGTGGCGACGGGGCTGCCGGCCGGCTCCCCGGTCCTGAAGGTCCGTACCGCCCAGGGTG
>NZ_JBFBBE010000383.1:0-1256 GCF_040682555.1 Streptomyces sp. NPDC051172 | reverse complement strand
GGTGCACGGGATGCCGCAGGGTCGCGGGATCCGCGGCTGCCAGGCCGGCCTCGCCGTCGTCCGCCAGGCCCGCCTCGGCGATGAACTCCGGGGCCCGCACCACGGGTGTGATGTACGCGGCCGCGACGTCGGTGATCCGCTCACCGGTGTTGAGCACCACCTCGCGGGCCTCGTGGTCCACGGCGTTCACCTCTGCGCCGGAGTGCACATGGATGCCGTACCTCGCCACGGCCTCGGCCAGAGCGGGGTCGATGGTCTGCCGGTCCAGGATCCGGCCGTACGGGGTCACCAGGTGGACGTCCACGTCCGGCAGGATCCCCTCACGCTCCCACGCCGCGCAGGCCAGGAACAGCGCCTTGAGCACGGTGCCGCCGCACGAGGAGGGCTCAGCCGGCACATTCGCCACCACACGGTCCCCCGCGGCCACACGCGACAGCAGCGCCCGGGCGGCGTCCACGTGCTCGGGCACGTGCGCACTCGCCGCCCATCCGGCGGCGTAGGCCTCACGCAGCCCGTCGATCGCACCCCACCACGGGGTCAGCCCCGGGCAGAGCACCAGGTGGCGGAAGCCCACGGTCAGCCCGGTGGTCGTCACCGCGGTCCGTTCCTCGGCGTCGACGGCCACGACGTGGTCCGGGATCCATTCGACCCCGTCCGGGATGACGGCCCGCATCGGCCGTTCGAACCGGGCCATGTCCGCCTGCCCGCCCGCCGCGTAGTTCAGCATCGGCCGGTAGCGGTGCAGCTGTTGGCCGTCGGCGATGCCGACCCGACCCTGCCGCTTCCGCCGCAGTGCGGCGGCCAAGGACACGCCGGCGTTGCCGCCGCCGACGATCAGGATGTCGTACTGCTCGGTCACGTGGTCCTCCGTGGGGTGACGGGGTCAGGGGAACGGTACGACCGCCCCCGCGGACGTGCTCCGCGGTGGACGGGACGTGCCGCCCATCCTCCACTGGGGGCCGGGGCCGGCGCTAGCCCGCGAGGCCCAGCAGCCGCAGCTGGTCGGCGTACTTGCGCATCCCGACCTCCACGGCCTGTGGGTTCTGTGCGTACCAGTCCAGGTGGGTCTGCCGCAGCTGCTCGGCCGGGACGGTCTGTCCGGCCACGGTCCAGTCCTCGGTCGGCTCGGCGACGAGGTCGAGGGCCTCCACCACGACCGCCTCGAGGGGCGCGCGCACCCCGCCGAGGAGCACGCGGGAGGCGGGCACGGGCTGGACGGCGACGTCGCCCGGCAGGTGCCCGGCCGCGCGCTCGGC
>NZ_JBFBBE010000382.1:0-1267 GCF_040682555.1 Streptomyces sp. NPDC051172 | reverse complement strand
GACCAGCACACGCCGGAAGTCCGAGGCGACCCCGGTCAGGTCGGCGTCCTCGACGGGCGGGGTGCCCAGCCCGGCCATGGAGACCCGGGCGAGGAAGTGCCCGGCGGGCACGGAGAGCCGGGGGTCCTGGACCAGGGCGGAGCGGGTCAGGGCGCTCCCGACGACGGCGATGCGTGCGGTCATGGCCTGTGGGCCTCTCTCTCGGGATGAGGACGGACCGACGGAGCGGAGTGGTCCCCGTCGGTGCGGAACGCCAGGCGGAGTTCGGCGTCCAGCACCTGGTCCGCACCGGACTGTCTGCGGACCCGACGTGCCGCGGCAGCGGACATCCTCAGATACCGCGCGGGCTCGGCGCGCAGCGTCCGGACGGCGTCCGCGAGCGCGCGGTGGTCTTCGGGCGGCACCAGGAAGGCGACCTCCTCGTCGACGAACTCGGGGATCGCGGCCACCGCCGACGTGATGGGCACCAGACCCGAGGACATCGCCTCGTCGCGGCTGACGCCCTGGGTGTCGCTGCGGCTCGGGACCAGCAGCACCCCGTGGCGCGCGTGCTCGGCCGCGATCTCCGCGTGGGTCAGGAAGCCGCGGCGCACCGTCACGTTGGGCAGATCTCGCAGCGGCGCGACCGTCTCCTCGAAGAGCGGCCCGTCCCCGAGGAAGGTGAACTCGAGCTCGTCGAACCACGGCTCGGCCGCGAGGTCGAGGACAGCCGCCACGGCCAGATCGTACGCGAACACCCGGGAATGGTACGGCCGGATCGAGAGGATGCGCAGACGGTCCTCGGCCGTCTTCTCCCGGTAGCGGAAGACGGCGCCGTCGACCGGGTTGTGGATGACGGAGTACCGGTGCTCGGGCAGGCGGACGCCGACGTCGTCGAAGACGGTCTCCGCGAACCAGCGGGAGACGAAGACGAAGTGGACGTCGTCGCCGGTCGTCTGGAACACCTCCCGCCACATCGCCAAGCGCTCCTCGGAGGCCGCCTGGGCCGCCGCCAGCTCCGCCGCCGTGGTGTAGTTGAAGCGCCGGCGCCACCAGGGCTGGATCTCGAACCCGTGCGTCCACACCGTGGTGGGCGGCAGCGCGGGGGCGGTCTTGAGCACCTCCCACGTCTCGGGCAGGAGGCAATGCACCATCAGCGTGCGCACCTCCCCCGAGGCCAGCGTCGCCGCCAGGTCGGCGGGGCGGAGCATCGCCACGTCCACGTCCTCGAACTCCCGGAACCGGGGCTGGTCCCCGGCCCCGAGCACGACGACCTCGACCCGGTGGC
>NZ_JBFBBE010000381.1:0-1269 GCF_040682555.1 Streptomyces sp. NPDC051172 | reverse complement strand
GGGGAGCGAGGCCGGGGAGGGGGCGGGGGTGGCCGGGGGCGTCAGGCCTTCTCCTCACGGTGGCGGACGACACGACGACGGGGTCCACCCAAGCACCGTGCTCGCGTTCCGTCCAATGACTCTGGGGCGGGTCACTGACGTGCGTGGGTCATCGGTGCCGGGCGGTCCGGGGCGGCCGGGAGAGGTGGGCGCGGGGAGGACCCGGGGCCGCGGGCAGAGGCTGTCAACTTCGCCGTCCCCAGATCAGGGCACCTTGTCCACAGGAGTTGTCCACAGATGTGGAGGGTGTGGACGACGGTGTGGATAGGCGTGTACCAGGCGGTGTGATGAGGGCACAAACGAGGATGCTGTCAAGTCGGATCGATGGGGCCGAAAGGGGGGTGGAGAATCTTCCTCCACAGGCCTGGGGATCGCATCGTCCCAGGTCAGAGCCGGATTCTGGGAGTGGCCGAGCGGTTGTCCCCAGCGTGGTCCCCAGCCGATCCACACGACACGCCGCCGAATCCACACGTTGTCCACAAGGCCTGTGGGAAACGCGGTTGCCCAGCCTCCACGGCGCGCGTAGTGTCGCGTGGTATCCCCAACGCGAGGGCGGGTATTGGCCGCAGGTGACCACTGACAGGCGCGCATCCGCTCGGACCGTCGCCCCGGGGACCGTCGCACCGTCCGCCTGCAGGAGGGTGCGGCGGCACGGGCGGTGACAACAGAGGAATCAGGGCCGGGAAGACCGGCGAGGGCCGCCGTCGTGCGGGCTGTGGGAAGGGAGTCTCCGGACGTTGACTGAGAACTACGGAGACTCGGGCTCCTACGACGGCGGCCGTTCCTCTGAACGCTTCCTGCCGCCCCAGGACCTGGAGGCGGAGCGCTCGGTGCTGGGCGGCATGATGCTCTCCAAGGACGCGATCGCGGACGTGGTGGAGCTGCTGCGCGGCCACGACTTCTACCGGCCGAGCCACGAGATGATCTACGAGGCGATCATCGACCTCTACGGCCGCGGTGAACCCGCGGACGCCGTCACCGTGGCGGACCTGCTGAACAAGCGCCAGGAGCTGAGCCGCGTGGGCGGCCCCGCCGTGCTGCACGAGCTGATCCAGTCCGTGCCCACCGCCGCCAATGCGAGCTTCTACGCGGAGATCGTGGCGGAGAAGGCTGTCCTGCGCCGCCTCGTGACCGCCGGCACCAAGATCACCCAGCTGGGGTATCAGGGCGACGGCGAGGTCGAGGAGATCGTCAACGAGGCGCAGTCCGAGATCTACAAGGTGGCGGAGA
>NZ_JBFBBE010000380.1:0-1274 GCF_040682555.1 Streptomyces sp. NPDC051172 | reverse complement strand
GCAGACATTGCTGAGAAAACCATGGCCGGACCCTGAATGTCCAGTCAGCGGCGCCGCTGGCTCAGCCGCTGACCTGGGGCAATACGCATCCCCTGACGCGCGACGCGCCGCCCCCGGCGGGAAGACGGCGCGCCGTCCGAGCGATCACTTCGCGTGACGGGCGAGCAGGTCGCGGGCGACCTCGATGCCGGCGGCCTCGACGTCGTAGGAGCCGGTGGCCTCGTGGTGGGCCTCCACGGCGTCGGTGATCCGGTAGTGGTCCGGGTTGCCGGGCGGGTCCGAGGTCTCGAGGACGTGGATCAGATAGGTCTCCCCGGCGGCCAGGTCCTGGCGGTCGTGGTTCTCGTGATGGGTCATGTCGTCCTCTCGGGCGAAATCCGGACGGGGCCGACCCCCGCCACTCGTACGGCCCAGCGTGGCCCGCATGCCGCGTCACGGCCAGGGCTGCCCGCCCCCGCCTCACTCCGCCGGGACCACGCCCTCCCGCCGCGCCCGCAGCGCGATCTCGAGATCGAACCGTGCGTCGGGGTCTTCGAGAGCGTCCCCGAACAGCTCCCGCAGCCGGCCCATCCGGTACCCCACCGTCTGCGGGTGCACGCTGAGCTCCGCCGCGATGCGGGCGCGCTGACCCCAGTGCAGCAGCCAGGACAGCAGCGTCTCCTCCAGCACCGCCCGCTTGGCCCCGCTCAGGGCCGCGAGTGGGGCCAGCACGCGTGCCGCCAGTTCCTCCACCACGCGCGGTTCGGCGCCCAGCGCCACGCGGGCCAGATGGTCCTCAGCGAACACGGGCGTCCCGACAGCGGCCGCCTCCTGCCCCGCCAGCGTGTGGGCCACCCGGTACGAGTGGGGCACGAGGCGCCAGTCCACGGCCGGGCCGACGACGGCGGGCACGTCCCCGATCAGCCTCAGCAGCCGGGCACGCCGTCCCCGGTCCCCGGAGGCGTCGAGGACGGAGACGAGCTCGTCGTCGCCCTCCATGACCAGCCCGGCCCGGACGAGCCGGTCCCGGATGTCGGCCTCCGCGTCCGCCGGGAGCACGACGACGACGAGACGGCCCGGCAGCCGCCAGTCCGCGATCCCGGCGAGCCGCTGGATCTTCTCCTCCTCCATCCCGCCCCGCACGAGCGCGGAGGCCAGGTCCGTGCGGCGCCGCTCGAGGACGCCCGCGCGTGCCGACTGGGCCCCCGCATACGCCTGGGCGCTGACCGAGGAGAGCTCGTCGAAGTAGGCCCAGATGGACTCGCCGAGGTCGATCACCACGGACATGCCCATGC
>NZ_JBFBBE010000379.1:0-1281 GCF_040682555.1 Streptomyces sp. NPDC051172 | reverse complement strand
CCCCGCTCGGCTCACAGCGAACGAGCGACGCCGGGCGTTACGCTGTGGTTCCCATCACATCCGACTCCCCTCGGAGGCCCGTCGTGACCCTCACCCTGCCCGCCCGTCTCGAGCGCACCGCCGCCGAGCACCCGAACTCCACCGCCCTGATCCTCGGCGAGAACCGCATGACGTACGCCGAGCTGCAGGACCAGTCCCAGCGTCTGGCCGGGCTCATGCGGCAGGAGGGCATCGGCCCCGGGGACCGCGTGGCGCTCATGGTGCCGAACATCCCGGCGTTCCCGGTGGTGTTCTTCGCGGCCCTGCAGCTGGGCGCCGTCGTCGTCCCCATGAACCCGCTGTTCAAGCGCCGCGAGATCGAGTACTACCTGGAGGACTCGGGCGCGTCGATGCTGTGGTCCGTGCCGTCCGAGGAAGCCGTGGAGGGCGCCCGCGAGCGCGGTGTGCCGCTGCGCACCCTCGGCGAGGACGGCCTCGCCCCGCACCTCGCGGCGAGCCCCGGCCCGGTGACCGAGACCGTCGAGCGGGACCTCGAGGACGACGCCGTCATCCTCTACACCTCCGGCACCACCGGCCGCCCCAAGGGGGCCCAGCTGACCCACCGGAACATGGGCACCAACGCGGACACCGCGGCGGAGACGCTGATCCAGCTCCAGCACGGGGAGACCGTGCTCGGCTGCCTGCCGCTGTTCCACGTCTTCGGCCTCACGTGCGCGCTCATGGCGCCCGTGACGACGGGCGCCAGCCTGGCGTTGATCCCCCGCTTCGATCCCGCCATGGCCGCGCAGACCGTCCGGGAGTGCGCGGTGGACGTGTTCATCGGCGTGCCCACCATGTACGGGGCCGTGCTGGCCGCGGCCAAGGACCATCCGGAGGACCTGGCCAGCCTGCGCCTGGGCGTCTCCGGCGGATCCGCCCTGCCCGTGGAGCTGCTGCGCCGCTTCGAGGCCACCTTCGACTGCGAGATCCTCGAGGGCTACGGCCTGTCCGAGACCTCCCCGGTGGCGTGCTTCAACCATCCGGGCGAGGAGCACCGGCCGGGCTCGATCGGACGCGCCGTCCGCGGGTGCGAGCTGCAGCTGGTGACGCCGGACGGGGCCGTCGTGCCCGAGGGCGACGAGGAGACCCTGGGTGAGGTGTGGATCCGCGGGGAGAACGTGATGAAGGGCTACTGGGGCAAGCCGGAGGCCACCGCCCAGGCCATCACCGAGGACGGCTGGTTCCGCTCCGGCGACCAGGTCACCCAGGACGCGGCCGGCTACATCCAGGTGGTGGACCGCA
>NZ_JBFBBE010000378.1:0-1282 GCF_040682555.1 Streptomyces sp. NPDC051172 | reverse complement strand
GCGATCGGCGTGGAGCTCGTGGCCGAGTCCTCCCGCAACGCGTTCCAGCAGTGGGGCCCGGCGACGGCCGGGGAGGAGCAGGTGCGCGAGGGCCGCCCGCTGTACGTGACCGTGCGCCCGCTCAAGCGCGGGGCCAAGGGGACGTGGATCAAGGGCGGGCTGACGTGGAAGGCGTTCCAGTTCCCGCGCGCCGAGTTCGCCCCCGCCCAGGAGCGGGCGATGCGCCTGATCTGGCGTCAGGTCCAGGCCGAGGACTCCTACCCGGGCGACGCCTGGTTCGGTCTGCACGTCTTCGACTCCCCGCGGATCTGGCAGCTGCTCGTGGAGGCCCGCGAGGTCGGGGTGGAGCTCGTGCCGCTGGGGCTGCTGACGGACGTGGTGCTGGAGGCGCCCGTCGCCGTCGGGCTGGACGTCACCCGCGCCCCCGACGGCGGCCTGGACGTGGCCCCGTCCCTGGACCCGGCCCCGCCCGGCCCCGGGCTGAGCGGTGTGCACGCCGTGGGCGGCATCGGCTTCTACCGCGTGGAGCTCACGGACGAGGAGGCCGTGCTCCGCCTGATCCCCGCCGAACGCCCCGTCCCCGAGGCCGTGCAGCAGCTCGTGCTCGCCGGCGGGCCCGTGCGCGTGCCCGCCGTGGACCGCGAGGAGTTCCTCGGCCGGATCTACCCGCGGCTGCGTGGCGCCCTGCCCGTGACCAGCGGCGACGCCTCCGTGGAGCTGCCCGAGTTCGAGCCGCCCGTGCTGCGGCTGCGCGCCGGTGCGGCTGTTCTGTCTGCCGCACGCGGGCGGGGGCGCCGACTTCCGGCCCGACCACGAGCTCGTGCTGCGCTGGTCCTGGCTCTACTTCGACCCGCCCCGCGAACTCGGCCTCGAGGCCGGCGGCGACCCGCTGCGGGACACCCGGCACGAGGACGCGGTGCTGCGCGCCGTGGCCGAGCTCTGGCCGCGCGCCGGCCGTGCGGAGGAGCAGGTCCTCGAGGGCGTGGGCGCCGCCCGGTTCTCCGAGCAGGTGCTGCCGCTGCTGCAGCGCGCCGACCACGTGCGCGTGGACGTCACCGGCGACCGCCCCGACTACCGCGAGCTGAAGGCCGCCCCGCGCATCGAGGTCGGCACGAAGGCCACGCAGAACGACTGGTTCGACCTCGGCGTGCAGGTCTCCGTGGACGGGCACGTGCTGCCGTTCGTGGAGCTGTTCACCGCGCTCGTGCAGGGCAAGACCACGCTGATCCTCGCGGACGGCTCCTACCTGGGCCTCGACCACCCCGCCTTCGACCGCCTGCGC
>NZ_JBFBBE010000377.1:0-1288 GCF_040682555.1 Streptomyces sp. NPDC051172 | reverse complement strand
ACGGCGCCCTGCGTCCCGACCTCGACCGACGCGCCCTCGTGGACCTGATCCTGACGTGGCTGTTCGGCGCGCAGGTGACGGCCGTCGTCGATGCGGATCGGCACGACCGGGCCGCGCTGGAGGCCCAGCTCGCGCTGCTGACGGCGGCGATCCGCCGGGGGTGACCGGGTGTGGCGGGCCGTCATGACGCGCCGCACGGGGTTGCCTGGTCTTTCTCCAGTGGGAGAATGGTGAGCCAGGTTACAGCGAAGCGGCGTGAAGGGAGGGCCTCGCGTGTTCCCGCGGACCGTCGACGACCATGCCGAATGGAAGGAGCTGATCTCCCGCTCCTTCGTCCCCCTCGAGTCGGAACCACTCCGTCCGAGCCGGTCGTTCTCCGGCCGGCTCGACGTGAGCGAGTTCGGCGGGATCGGCCTCACCACTCTCGCGGCCGCGCCGCACGCCGTGCACCGGACCGAGCGTCTCGCCGCGGCGGGCGGCGGGGGCATGTTCAAGGTGTCCCTGCAGCTCTCCGGCCGCGGCCTGCTCCTCCAGGACGGCCGTGAGGTCCTCCTGGAGCCCGGTCGGCTCGCGATCTACGACACGTCTCAGCCCTACACCCTCTCATTCGACCGCGACTTCACGAGCCACGTCCTGATGTTCCCCCACGCGGCCCTCGGGATCGCCCCCGGCCAGGCGGCGCAGGTCACGGCGACGGCCCTCGACGAGGGTCATCGACTGGGCCCGGCCGTGAGCGCGTTCCTGACGCAGGCGGCGGACGCCATGCCCGTGCTCGACCCGGCCATCGGCGGCCGGCTGGCGCACAACGTCGTCGATCTCGTCGGCACCCTCGTGGCCGATATGCTCGGCCTGCCGCCCCGTCCGGCCGAGGGCGTCCGGCCCGCGCCCGTCGGGGGCCCCGACGACGAACGGGACCGGCAGCGCGCCGCCGTGCTCCGGCACATCGACGAGCACCTGGCGGACCCCGCGCTGTCCCCGGCCAGCGTCGCCGCCGCGCACTTCATGTCCGTCCGGAGCCTGCACCTGCTGTTCGAAGGCACGGGGGAGACGGTCGCCGCGACCATCCGGCGACGCCGGCTGGAGCGCTGCCGGGACGAGCTGGGCGACCCCGGGAACGCCGGCCGCCCGGTCGCCGTCGTGGGAGCGCGGTGGGGTTTCGCAGACCCGGCCCACTTCTCGCGGGCGTTCCGCGCGCGCTTCGGCGTGACGCCCGGCGGGTACCGGCGGCAGGCGGCCTGACGGGGCGGGACTGCGCGCGGCGGCAACGCCTCTTCGCGGATCGTCAATC
>NZ_JBFBBE010000376.1:0-1296 GCF_040682555.1 Streptomyces sp. NPDC051172 | reverse complement strand
GCCGCCCGTCCGGCTCGCGGCGGTGAAGACGTCGGACGGCGGCGGCGCGGCGGCACCGTCGTCCGGCGACGTGACCGGGGTCAGTCCCGGATCGTGGCCTCCATGGGCACACGGACGCCGCGCTCCTTCGCCACCTCGGCGGCGCGGGAGTAGCCGGCGTCGACGTGGCGGATGACGCCCATGCCGGGGTCGTTGGTGAGCAGCGCCTCGAGCTTGGCCGCGGCCAGCTCGGTGCCGTCGGCCACGCCCACCTGGCCGGCGTGGATGGACCGGCCGATGCCGACGCCGCCGCCGTGGTGGATCGACACCCAGGTGGCGCCGGAGGAGGTGGCGGTCAGGGCGTTTAGCAGCGGCCAGTCGGCGATCGCGTCGGAGCCGTCCAGCATGGACTCGGTCTCGCGGTACGGGGAGGCCACGGAGCCGGAGTCGAGGTGGTCGCGGCCGATCACGATCGGCGCCTTGACCTTGCCCTCGGCCACGAGCTGGTTGAAGAGCAGGCCGGCCTTGTGGCGCTCGCCGTAGCCCAGCCAGCAGATGCGGGCCGGCAGGCCCTCGAACTCCACGAACTCGGCGGCGCCGTCCAGCCAGCGGTGCAGGTGCTCGTTCTCGGGGAACAGCTCCTTCAGGGCCTCGTCGGTCACGCGGATGTCCTCCGGGTCGCCGGAGAGCGCGGCCCAGCGGAACGGGCCGAGGCCCTCGCAGAACAGCGGGCGGATGTAGGCCGGGACGAAGCCCGGGAACTCGAAGGCGCGGGAGTAGCCGGCCTTGCGGGCCTCGTCGCGGATGGAGTTGCCGTAGTCGAAGACCTCGGCGCCGATGTCCTGGAAACCGACCATGGCCTCCACCTGACGGGCCATGGACTCCTGGGCCTTCTTGGTGAAGGTCTCCGGGTCGGCCTCGGCCTCGGCCTGCCAGTCGGCCTCGGTGACCTCGATCGGCAGGTTGGACAGCGGATCGTGCGCGGAGGTCTGGTCCGTGACGATGTCGATCTCGATCTCGCCGCGCTTCTGGCGCTCGAGCAGCTCGGGGAAGACCTCGGCGGCGTTGCCCACAAGGCCCACGGAGACGGCCTCGCCGTCGTTCTTGGCCTGCATGACGCGTGCCACGGCCTTGTCCAGGTCGGTCTCGACCTCGTCCAGGTAGCGCTTGCCCATGCGGCGGCGCAGGCGGTCCTCCGAGACGTCCACGATCAGGCAGACGCCGCCGTTGAGGGTGACGGCCAGGGGCTGGGCGCCGCCCATGCCACCGCAGCCGCCGGTGAGGGTGAGGGTGCCCTTGAGGGTGCCGTCGTACTTC
>NZ_JBFBBE010000375.1:0-1299 GCF_040682555.1 Streptomyces sp. NPDC051172 | reverse complement strand
ACCCGGGCTGGTCCCCGGCTTCGTGGGCGGCATGATCGCCTCCACCATCAACGCGGGCTTCCTCGGCGGCCTGGTCGCCGGTCTGCTCGCCGGTGCCGGACCGTACAGTGGTCCGCGTGAGCCCCTCCTCCCCCTCTGCCCGGCCCGGCGTGACCCCCGACGGCGCGGCCCCCGACACCGGTGCCCTGCCCACCGTCTCCCCCGCCCCGGCCGACGACCCGCGCGGGTTGGCCCTCGGCTTCACCGCCTACTTGGTGTGGGGCCTGCTGCCGCTCTACATGGCGGTGCTCGCGCCCGCCGGAGCCCTGGAGATCGTGGTGGTGCGCATCGGCTTCGCCCTGATCTTCTGCCTCGTGTTGCTCGGCCTCATGCGCCGCCTGGGCGAGCTGGGGACGGCGCTGGCCACGCCCGGCCGCTGGGGCGCCACCGCGCTGGCCGCCGGGTTCATCGCGGTGAACTGGCTGCTCTACGCCGTGTCCGTGACCACCGGCAACGTGCTGCAGGCCTCGCTCGGCTACTTCATGAACCCGCTGGTGAACGTCCTGCTGGGCGTGCTCTTCCTCGGGGAGCGGCTGCGGCGGGGCCAGTGGGTGGCCGTCGGGATCGCGGTGGCCGCCGTCGTCGTGATGTCCGCGGCGATGGGGCAGGTGCCGTGGATCGCGCTCGGGCTGGCCACCTCGTTCGGGCTCTACGGCTTCGTGAAGAAGCGCTTCCCCTCCCCCGTGCACGCGGTGACCGCGATGACCGCCGAGACCGTGGTGCTGATCCCCGTGTTCGTGGTGGGCAGCGTGCTGCTGGCGCAGGCCGGGCTGCTCACCACGGTCACCGAGGGGCCCGCCCACTTCTGGCTCATGGCCGGGCTCGGCGTGGTCACCGCCGTTCCGCTCATCCTGTTCTCGGCGGCGGCCCGCTCCCTGACGCTGACCACGCTCGGGATGCTGCAGTACACGGCGCCCATCCTGCAGTTCCTCGTGGCGGTCACGGTCCTCGGCGAGCAGATGCCCGCGGCCCGCTGGGCGGGCTTCGGGCTCATCTGGCTGTCCCTGGCGGTGTTCACCGTGGACCAGCTGAACGCCTCGCGCCTGCACCGCCGGGCGGTCCGGGCCGGGGACGGCGCTCGGGCCTAGACTGGCCGCATGCCCGCCAAGCCCCCCGCTCCCGTGTACCTCCCGGCCTTCCAGCGGCTCGTCCCGGACCTGCTGGGCGACGCCTGGGCCGAGGACGACGGCCTTGCCCCCGCCGACGTCGACGCCCGGCTGGCCCAGTCCCCCGCGGCGGAGCAGCTCGGCGCCGGGCTCA
>NZ_JBFBBE010000374.1:0-1303 GCF_040682555.1 Streptomyces sp. NPDC051172 | reverse complement strand
TGGTGCACGCCGCGGAGGGCCGCCACACCCACGGTGAGATGAAGCAGGGCAACACCACGGACACCGCCCTGGTCACGGCCCTGCTGCACGGCGCCCCCGGGGACCGCCTCGAGGAGACCGCCCTCGAGCTGCTGCCGAAGATCCGCGGCGCCTACTGCTTCGTGTTCATGGACGAGCGCACCCTCTACGCCGCCCGCGACCCACAGGGCGTGCGCCCGCTCGTGCTCGGCCGCCTCGAGCGCGGCTGGGTGGTGGCCTCCGAGCAGTCGGCCCTCGCCACCGTCGGCGCCTCGTTCATCCGGGAGGTCGAGCCCGGCGAGATGATCGCGATCGACGAGGAGGGCATCCGCTCCACCCGCTTCGCCGAGTCCAAGCCGGCCGGCTGCGTGTTCGAGTACGTGTACCTGGCCCGGCCGGACGCCACGATCGCCGGGCGCTCCGTGTACGAGTCCCGCGTGGAGATGGGCCGCCGCCTCGCGCTCGAGCAGCCGGTCGAGGCCGACGTCGTGATCCCCGTGCCCGAGTCCGGCACGCCCGCCGCCGTGGGCTACGCGGACGCCTCGGGCCTGCCGTTCCGCCAGGGCTTCGTGAAGAACGCCTACGTGGGCCGCACCTTCATCCAGCCGTCCCAGACGCTGCGCCAGCTCGGCATCCGCCTCAAGCTCAACGTCCAGTCCACCGTGGTGGCCGGCAAGCGCGTCGTGGTGGTGGACGACTCGATCGTGCGCGGCAACACCCAGCGCGCCGTCGTGCGGATGCTCAGAGAGGCCGGCGCCGCCGAGGTGCACGTGAAGATCTCCTCCCCTCCCGTGAAGTGGCCCTGCTTCTACGGCTTCGACTTCGCCACCCGCGCCGAACTCATCGCCAACGGCGCCGCGGTGGACCAGATCGCCGCGTCCATCGGCGCCGACTCGCTGGCCTACATCAGCGAGGAGGGCATGATCGAGGCCACCGGGCAGCCGCGCGAGCGCCTGTGCACCGCCTGCTTCACCGGCGACTACCCGATCCCGCTGGCCGACGAGGGCGAGCGCGGCAAGGGCCTGCTGGAGCCGGTCGCCGTGTCGCCCGCGTCCACCGTGGTGCTGGACGAGGACGGCGAGACCACCACCGTGACCGCCACGGGCTGCGAGCCCGGCCCGGACGCCGACGACGAGAAGCTGCTCACCGAGACGGACAGGATCCCGCTGTGACCCCGAACCAGACCCCCTCCGCCGCCGCCCCGATCACCTACGCCTCGGCCGGCGTCGACGTGGAGGCCGGCGACCGCGCCGTCGAGCTGATGAAGGACGCCGTGAAGGCCACC
>NZ_JBFBBE010000373.1:0-1306 GCF_040682555.1 Streptomyces sp. NPDC051172 | reverse complement strand
TCTCCTTCACGTCGGCGCGGCTGCGCACCTTCACGTCCAGGAGACGACGGAGCACGGCGATGGCGAGTCCCGCACTCAGTCCGGCCACGACGCCCAAGAGGACGTTGCGCCGGGTGTCAGGGCTCACGGGGGCAGAGGGCACGCGGGCGTCGGACAGCGGCACGACCTCCAACGGGCTGTTCTTGTCCACGTCCGCCGCCACGTCCGCCGTCGCCTGCAGAGCACTGTTCGCGAGCTGCGCGGCGGTCTCGGGATCCGTCGAGGTGGCGGTCACCTTGATCATGCTGGACTCGGGGACGAGCACCGCGGAGAGCGAACCGTCGCCGTCCTGCCCCGTGTCCTGGGCCACGCGTTCACGCACGGCCTCGCTGTTGATCAGGGCGACGTAGGCCTGAGCCCGGCTCTCGGCGGGCAGGTTGCTGGTGATGAGGCTCTGATCTGCAGCCCGGGCGGCGAGGAACCCCTGAGATTCGGATGCGTAGATCCGGGGCTGCAGCGCGGAGTAGCCCCAGCCCAGCAGACCCCCCACGAGGGCAGCTGCCAGGAGCAGCAGGAGGTTGGCGCGCAGCAGGCGGAAGAAGTCGACGATCGTCACGGAGCACCTCGGGGGTCATGGACGGGAATGCGCGGGCCGTCGTGGGCGAGGCACGCGCGGTCCACGGTACCAAGACCCCTCGTGCGGTCTGCCGGGCCCGAGGACGAGGCACGCCACCGCGCTACGCTGAGCCGAGTATCGCCCGGCGTCCATGAAAGGTTCCGCACCATGCGCTCGAGCACGCCCCGTGACCGGACGGCTGCCCGCGCTGTGAGGGCCGTGGTGCCACCCGAGGCCCGGCCTGCCAGGCGTCACGCCTCACTCGGCCTCGTCCCGGACGGTCAGGCCGCGTGGACCCGCTCTCCGTGGAACCCCTTGGTCACGCCGGCCTCACCGCGGCTGTTCGAGGCCGTGCTGGCCATCGGCCTGGTGATGGATGCGTTCACCGCTCCCGGCCTGCCGATCCCGTTCGCGGAGTTCTCCGCCATCCTTCTGCTGCTCCTCGCCTCATTCCGGCAGCCCCGCCGGGACCTCTCCCACTACGGCGTGCTGGCCCTCGTCGCACTGGCCCTGGTGGCGTATCTCGTCGCGGTGACCGTGCACAACGACCTCGACCCCACGCGTCGCGCCACGAGGATCACGCTCCTGATCCTGCTGATCTACGCCATCGCCAGCGAGAGGATCGACATCAAGGGCGTCCTCTACGGGATGACGGCCGGAGCACTGATCAACGTGCCCCTCTTCTACGCGGGCCTGGCCCCGGACACCTAC
>NZ_JBFBBE010000372.1:0-1307 GCF_040682555.1 Streptomyces sp. NPDC051172 | reverse complement strand
CCAGCGATTGGGACTAAGTCGTAACAAGGTAGCCGTACCGGAAGGTGCGGCTGGATCACCTCCTTTCTAAGGAGCATTAGTGCCCGTTGCATCACCGCGTGTGTGATGGCGGGTTGCTCATGGGTGGAACATCAATGAATGGTGCCAGTGGTGGTGCCGGCAGTGCTCGAGTACGTCATGCCTTTGCGGGTGTGGTTGGAATGGGTGGTGTTGGTGGCTGCGAGCTGGTGTTGGCACACTGTTGGGTCCTGGAACAGCAGGCACCCTGACCTGTGAGGGTTGGGGTTGTGGTTTCTGGTCTCCGTACCTTGTGAAGCTGGCCTTGTGGGTTGGTGGATGGGGTGTGGGTTGTTGTTTGAGAACTGCATAGTGGACGCGAGCATCTTATTTTTTGTTGCTGCATCGTTGATCGCACTGTTCCCCCTGGGGTGGTGTGTGAGGTGTGGTGATGCCGAGAATGACATCTTAGTTAGATATTGCTCATTTGAGGACTTTCATTGTGTGTGAAAGTTTCCAAGGGCGCATGGTGGATGCCTTGGCAACAGGAGCCGAAGAAGGACGTGGGAATCTGCGATAAGCCTGGTGGAGTCGATAACCGGACGTTGAGACCAGGATTTCCGAATGGGGAAACCCCGCACGACGTGTCGTGTGACCCCCGGTTGAACACATAGACCGGGTGGAGGGAACGTGGGGAAGTGAAACATCTCAGTACCCACAGGAAGAGAAAACAAAAGTGATTCCGTTAGTAGTGGCGAGCGAACGCGGATGGGGCTAAACCGTATGTGTGTGATACCCGGCAGGGGTTGCATGTGCGGTGTTGTGGGCCCCTCCTTGTCATGTCTGCCGGCATGGCGCAGTGAGGTGCGGGCATATAGACGAACCAGTGTGGATGCTGGACCGTAGAGGGTGAGAGTCCCGTAGTCGAAATGTGTTCCGCCGCTGTTGGAGGGTTGCCCGAGTAGCACGGGGCCCGAGGAATCCCGTGTGAATCTGCCAGGACCACCTGGTAAGCCTGAATACTACCTGTTGACCGATAGCGGATCAGTACCGTGAGGGAATGGTGAAAAGTACCCCGGGAGGGGAGTGAAATAGTACCTGAAACCATGTGCCTACAAACCGTTGGAGCCTCCTTGTGGGGTGACAGCGTGCCTTTTGAAGAATGAGCCTGCGAGTTAGTGATACGTGGCGAGGTTAACCCGTGTGGGGAAGCCGTAGCGAAAGCGAGTCTGAATAGGGCGATTGAGTCGCGTGTCCTAGACCCGAAGCGGAGTGATCTACCCATGGCCAGGTTGAAGCGCGTGTAAGAG
>NZ_JBFBBE010000371.1:0-1308 GCF_040682555.1 Streptomyces sp. NPDC051172 | reverse complement strand
TGTCCAGCACGCCGTGCGTGTGGCCGTTCGCGGTGTCCACCACGAGGGCGTCCACGCCCGCCTCGACGAGCGCCATGGCGCGCTCCCAGCCGTCGCCGAAGAAGCCGACGGCGCCGCCGACGCGCAGGCGGCCCTCGTCGTCCTTCGCGGCGTCCGGGTACTGCTCCGCCTTGTCGAAGTCCTTGATGGTGATCAGGCCGGTCAGGCGGCCCGCATCGTCCACGAGCGGCAACTTCTCCACGCGGTTCTGGGAGAACAGGCGGATCGTCTCGGCGCGCGAGACGCCCTCCTGCGCGGTGACCAGCGGCATGCGGGTCATGGCGGTGTCCACCGTGCGGGTGGCCCACTCCTCGCGCGGGATGAAGCGGGTGTCGCGGTTGGTGATGATGCCCAGCAACGTCATGTCCTCGGCCACCACCGGCAGGCCCGAGACGCGGTACTGGGCGCACAGCTCGTCCAGGTCCGCGAGCGTGGCGTCGGGGCCGATGGTCACGGGGTCCTTGATCATCCCCGACTCGGAGCGCTTCACGGTGTCCACGTGGCGGGCCTGGTCCTCGATGGACAGGTTGCGGTGGATGATGCCCATGCCGCCCTGGCGGGCCATGGCGATGGCCAGCGGGGCCTCGGTCACGGTGTCCATCGCCGCGGAGACGATGGGGATGTTCAAGCGGATGTTGCGGGTCAGCCGGGTGCCCGGGTCCGCGTCCGCGGGGATCACGTCGGTGGCGTTGGGCAGCAGCAGGACGTCGTCATAGGTGAGGCCGAAGAAGCCGAAGGGATCCGAGGAGGAGTGGACGGGCTCGGGGCTGGGACCGGTGCTGGTGATGGTCACGAAGGGGCCTTTCGGGACGGGTGTTTCCGCGATTCTATGCCCGGGGGCCAAACCGGCGACCCGGGTGCGGGCCACGTCACAGGACCCCCGCGCTGGGCCACGCGGGGGCGAGACGGACGTCACCACCACGTCACATGGCGCAATCCGTTTCGGCGTCGTGGTATTGGACCGCCTAACCTCCCCGGATGAGCACCGCACAGTCCTCCCCCGCACCGGCGCCCCGACGTCGGCTCCCCGCCTGGACGTCGAATTTCGGCTGGCAGATCGCCGCCGCCCTCGTCCTCGGCCTCGTCCTGGGCCTGATCGCCCGCGCGACGGGGCACACCTCCGAGCACCCGACCTGGCTCGGCGAGACGCTGGCCACCGTCGGCAGCATCTACATCAGCCTGCTGAAGGCCGCGGTCGTCCCGCTGGTCTTCTTCGCCGTCGTCGCCTCCATCGCCAACCTGGCCCAGGTGACCAACGCGGCCCGCCTG
>NZ_JBFBBE010000370.1:0-1313 GCF_040682555.1 Streptomyces sp. NPDC051172 | reverse complement strand
CTAGTAGTGCTTCGTTAGGTTCTGGTTCTGGTGAGGGGGCGGCCGCAGGTGGTGCAGGTGCCGTCCCAGCACCGCAGCAGGTCCTGTAACGCGTCGAGGACTTGGTAGAGGCTCACGCTGTCGTGGGGGCTTTTGGGTCGTAGCGCCGCAGGGTGAGGAAGGCCTGTGCGGCGGTGACGAGGGTGACGTGGTGGTGCCAGCCGCGCCAGGTGCGGCCCTCGAAGTGGTCCAGGCCCAGAGCGTGCTTGAGCTCGCGGTAATCGTGCTCGACGCGCCAGCGCATCTTCGCGAAACGCACCAGATCGGCGATCGGGGTGGTGGCGGGCAGGTTGCTCATCCAGTAGCCGGTGGGCTCGTCGGCTTCTTCGGGCTGCTCCACCAGCAGGGTCTGCAGCGGCAGCACGCCGTCCCACCGGCTGCGCCCGCCGGCGTGGTCCTGCGCGGTGCGGGTGGCTTCCTTGCCCGAGGGCCGCACCTGGAGCACCGCGAAGCGTGAGGTCATGGCCCCTTTGCTGCCCTGGCGCCAGGTGACGGTCTCGAAGCAGGCGTCCGCGGCGACCAGCTCATGCAGGGCGCGGGCCGGCTCGCGGTAGCGGGGCAGAGTGGGCGGCCCCAGGCCCTGGTAGGGCGGCCAATACGGAACGGCGCCGGCCGGGCGGGCGATCTCCTTGGGCTCGACGGCCATGACGTAGGACCAGCCGCGTTCCTCCAGCGCCAGGCGGAAGGAGACGCTGCGGCCGTAGCCGGCATCGGCCACGAGCACCGGCACCGACCCCAGCCAGGCCGCCAGCCTCTCCAGCAGCCCCAGGGTCAGGCGGGACTTGGTCACATGCCCGACCTCCTCGGGAACTCCCGCGGCCGTGCGCCGCGGGAGGTCGTGGGCCCATTCCTCGGGCAGGAACAGCTCCCACTCCAGCGGGCAGGAGGCGGTGTCGGTGGCCGCGTGCACGCTGACCGCGACCTGGCAGTTGGCCCGCTTGCCCAACGCCCCGCAGTACTGCCGGGCCACCCCGACCGAGGCCCGCCCGCACTTGGGAAACGACACATCGTCGATGACCCACACCGCGGGCTTGACCACCTCGACCAGCCGCTCGGCGATCCGCCGCCGCACCGGCGTCCACCGCCACGGTGACTGGTTGACGAACTGCTGCAGGGCCTGCATGTTCCCGTCCGGCAGCCGCTGGGCCATCGGCTGGATCGACTTGCGCCGCCCGTCCAGCATCAGCCCCCGCAGATAGCACTCACCTCTGGCCCGCTGATCCTTGCGCGGCACCGAGGCGAACACATCCTCCACGAACAGCCCCAACGCCGCC
>NZ_JBFBBE010000369.1:0-1318 GCF_040682555.1 Streptomyces sp. NPDC051172 | reverse complement strand
GCGCCCTCAAGTGCGGGACCGATGGCCGTGGAGGTTCATGCGGGCCACATGGTCACGGACGGGAACTACCACCGCACCTACAAGGTCTCCGAGCTGCCGCAGAACCTGGCCCGGCTGGGGTTCCTGGACGAGCTGGTGTTCGCCGGGGACTTCCGGCACACGGTCTCGGTGTTCCTGGCACCGGTGGAGCGTGGGGCCGCGGTGCGGTCCGTGCAGCGGCGCAAGACGGACTGGCACACGAACTCGCGGCTGATGAACAAGCTCGGTCGCATCGGTTCGTTGGAACATGACCAGTCCCTGGAGGACGTCGAGCGCGAGGAGGCCGAGCTGCGGCGTCGGCACACGGGCGTGGAGGTCGTCGTGCTGGTCACGGTGACCGGGTCCTCGCGGTCCGAGCTGGAGTCCGCGGCGGCGGAGGTCATGACCGCCGGGATCACGGCCGGGTGCGAGCTGCGCCCGGTGTGGATGGAGCAGGATGCGGCGTTCGTGGCCGGTGCCCTGCCGTTCGGAAGGATGAAGCTCTGATGCGTGAGGAACCGAAGGTCGATCTGTTCCAGATCATCGAACCGGGCAAGGACGAAGCCCGAGAGGCCAAGCGTGCGGCCCGGGAGCTGGAGCGAGGCCAGCGGGCGCTGCGGAAGGCGCTGGCCGCGCAGGCTAAGGAGGTGCGGTTCCCTCAGCCGCAGTGGGGCAAGGCCGGACCGCGCGGGGCACGGCAGCTGCGGGGGTTGCGCACGCTGGCCCCTCGGCCGGTCCGTACGACGACGCACACGGCCTCGACGGCGTACCCGTTCGTGGCCGGCCCCGGTCTGGGTGCGCGTGGGCTGATGATCGGCAAGGACATGCACGGCGGCGGCGCGTTCTGCTTCGACCCGTGGGCGCTCTATGAGGCCGGGATCATCTCGGGCATGTCGATGATGCTGTTCGGTCAGGTGGGCACCGGGAAGTCGTCGCTGGCCAAGTCGCTGGCGGTGCGGCAGGTGCTGGCCGGGCGCAAGCTCTCGGTGGCCTCGGACAAGAAGGGCGAGTGGACCCGTGTGGTCAAGGGCCTGGGTGGGTCGGTGATCCAGGTCGGCCCTGGCCTGGACACGCGCCTGAACCCGCTGGACCCGGGCACCCGGCCCTCGACGGACGTTCAGGGCGAGCCGATGACGGACCGGGCGTGGGCCTCGATGGTGCGGACTCGGCGCATGTCCATCTTGGTGGCCCTGGTGAAGATCCTCACCGACCGGGACATGACCTCTCCCGAGCACCACGTGCTCTCGGCGGGCCTGGACGCGGCCGTGGCGGTCGCGGACGCCGAGGGGCGTCCGCCGAT
>NZ_JBFBBE010000368.1:0-1319 GCF_040682555.1 Streptomyces sp. NPDC051172 | reverse complement strand
AGGGCAGCAAGAACGTCATCAAGACCTGGTCCCGCCGGTCGATGATCATCCCGGACATGCTGGGTCACACCATCGCGGTCCACGACGGACGCAAGCACGTCCCGGTGTTCGTCACCGAGTCCATGGTGGGTCACAAACTGGGCGAGTTCGCCCCGACCCGGACCTTCCGCGGCCACGTGAAGGACGACAAGAAGGGCAAGCGTCGCTGAGCCTGAGGGCACAGCTCGCTAGACCTTCTCGAGAATCGAAAGAGAGAAGCAATGGAAGCCAAGGCAATTGCGCGCCACCTGCGCGTGACGCCGATGAAGGCCCGGCGCGTCGTCGACCTGGTCCGTGGCAAGCAGGCCACCGAAGCACTGGCCATCCTGAAGTTCGCCCAGCAGGGTGCTTCGGAGCCGGTGTACAAGCTGGTGACCTCCGCGGTGGCGAACGCCCGTGTCAAGGCGGACCGCGAGGGCCAGGCCTTCGACGAGGACGCCCTCTACATCACCGAGGCCTTCGTGGACGAGGGCCCGACCATGAAGCGGTTCCAGCCCCGTGCTCAGGGCCGCGCGTACCGCATCAACAAGCGCACGAGCCACGTGACCGTGGTCGTCGCGTCCAAGGACGAGAAGGGTGGGAACTGACAATGGGACAGAAGATCAACCCCAACGGGTTCCGCCTCGGCATCACCACCGATCACGTCTCGCACTGGTTCGCGGACTCCCACAAGGAGGGCCAGCGCTACGCTGACTTCCTCAAGGAGGACGTCAAGATCCGCGAGCTGATGACCACCGGCATGGAGCGCGCCGGCATCTCCAAGGTGGAGATCGAGCGTACCCGTGACCGCGTGCGCGTGGACATCCACACCGCGCGTCCGGGCATCGTGATCGGTCGCCGCGGCGCCGAGGCCGACCGCATCCGCGGTGAGCTCGAGAAGCTCACCGGCAAGCAGATCCAGCTGAACATCCTCGAGGTCAAGAACCCCGAGACCGATGCCCAGCTGGTGGCGCAGGGTGTGGCCGAGCAGCTCGCCTCCCGCGTGGCGTTCCGCCGTGCGATGAAGAAGGCGATCCAGTCCGCCATGCGCGCCGGTGCGCAGGGCATCCGCATCCAGTGCTCCGGCCGCCTCGGCGGCGCCGAGATGAGCCGCTCGGAGTTCTACCGCGAGGGTCGCGTGCCGCTGCACACCCTCCGCGCGAACATCGACTTCGGCAAGTTCGAGGCCAAGACCACCTTCGGCCGCATCGGCGTGAAGGTCTGGATCTACAAGGGCGACCTGACCGCCAAGGAGCTCGCGGCCAAGGAGGCCGCGCAGCCCTCCGGCCGTGGCCGTGGCG
>NZ_JBFBBE010000367.1:368-1323 GCF_040682555.1 Streptomyces sp. NPDC051172 | reverse complement strand
CGGCGCGCTCTCGCGCTGCGGTGCCTGCTCTGCTGCGGGGGTGGTGCTGCCAGCCTCCTCGGGAGCGGTGGGTGCGGGGACGACGTCGTGCTCGGCCAGGAAGGCCAGGGTGTCCGCGCCGTACAGCGGGTGCTCCGGCGGCGGCATCAGGGCCCGGTCGAACGAGGTGTTCTCCTCGTCCTTACGGGCGCTGTTGCACGACCGGCACGCGACCACGAGGTCCTCGGGCGAGGCCGCGCCCTGCCCCGGACGCACATGGTCGTAGGTCGCGCCGCGCCCCGACTTCCGGTCGCGCCAGGCCACGGTCTTGCCGCACCAGCGGCAGCCGTCACCGTCGCGGAGCCGCACGGGCACCGTCAGCTCGGGGTTCGCGACGTCGTTCCGGCGCTGCGTCTCCCAGGCCCGCTCCTTCTTCAAGAGCATGTGGAAGAGGTCCTTCTCCTCCAAGAGCCGGAACGCGCGCCGCGGCACACCCTCGGCGTCCTCCGCCGTCGTCTCGACGAAGTACCCCGCACGCACCGCGGCCGCCACGAGCGCCTCGAACCTCGAGCTACCGGCCATCACGCGGGCAGTACCGACCGTGACCACGTAGTCGCGCTCGTGCTGCGCCGCCATGACCGCGCAACGGGCCACGAACCCGAAGAGCTCGTTGACGATGCGGTCGTCCGCGTCGTCGGCCTCCATGGCCGCCAACGCGATCGGGTGAGTCGCGCTGGCGTCCGAGACCTTCAGCCACGGCATCAGCCCTCGCCCTCAACACCCGCGAGCGCGGTGCGGATGCGAGTGGCCGTTGCCTCGAGCCACTCGGACTCGTCGGACATCCCGCCGGAGAAGTCGCGCAGCTCCTCAGCCTCGGCGTCGAGCCGGACCGCGAGGTCGAGCGCGGCGCTGAGCGCCCGGTACATGACCTGCTCGACTTCGAGGACGTCCTGCACGGCACGGGCCACGAGGCCGG
>NZ_JBFBBE010000367.1:0-358 GCF_040682555.1 Streptomyces sp. NPDC051172 | reverse complement strand
TGCATGTGGGCGCCGAGTTCGTCCCACGCGGGGACCGGTTCGGCGTACGCCATGTGGTGCTCGCCGACCACGGTGACCCACAGGCGACGTGCGCGGCGGAAGTGCGTCGACAGGTCCGTCGTGGGCCCGTTCTCGTGCGCGGCCAGGTGCAGATCGTCGAGGGCCTCTCTCGCCTCCCCGGTGGCAGTGTGGTCAGTCATTGGTCTCTCCTTCCAGGGTGATGCGGTCGAGAATCTCCGCGGACTCCGGGAACGGCTCCCAGGGGAAGCGTCCCCGGGCGGCGCGGAAGATGAGCAGGACGAGGGTCACGCCGAGGGCGGTGATGATGAGGGCGATCACGGGCTGTCCTCCAGTGCGT
>NZ_JBFBBE010000366.1:0-1324 GCF_040682555.1 Streptomyces sp. NPDC051172 | reverse complement strand
GCCACGTGCCGCGGCTGCGGACGGCGACCACGCGCATGCCCCGCTCCCCCGCGAGCCCGGTGGCTCGCAGGTCCCTGCCCAGCAGGCGCGACGGCGGCGTGGCCCGGACCATGGCCAGGCCCGGCTCGACCTCGACGAAGTCCTGGAACGACGTGCTGACCAGGTGCGCCACGCGGCGGCCCATGTCCCGCTCCGGGTGGACCACGTGCTCCACGCCGAGCTGACGCAGGATCTCGCCGTGGCGGTCGTCGTTGGCCTTGGCCCAGAGCTGGTGCGTCCCGAACCGCCGCATCAGCGAGACGGTGAGGATCGAGTCGGCGAGGTCGCCGCCGATGGCGACGACGACGTGGTCCATCTCGTGGACCGAGAGCTGGCCCATCGCCTCCTCGGCCGTGCTGTCCGCGCGGACGACGTGGGTCAGCCGGCCGTTGAGCGCCTGGACGGCCTCGGCGTCGGCGTCGACCCCCAGCACGTGGCAGTCGGACTCCATGAGCTCGAGGGCGACCCCGGAGCCGAACCGGCCGAGCCCGAGGACGGCCACGGTGGGGCGGTCGCCCCGGCGGGGGGCGAACAGGGAACGGGTGAGATCAACCAATGAGGGGCCTCTCCTTCGGGTACTCGAAGTGGCGGGTGCGGTCGGTCAGGGCCAGGCTGCCGGCGACGGTGGCGGGGCCGATGCGGCCGACGAACATGAGGAGCATGAGGATGCCCTGCGCGGCCGGCGGCAGCTGGGCGGTGATGCCGGTGGACAGGCCCACCGTGCCGAACGCGGACACGCACTCGAACAGGATCTGGTCGGTCGTGAACGAGGACAGGCCCATGAGCACCATCGTGGCGACGGCGATCGCGGTCGCGGAGAGCATGATCACGGTGATCGCCTCGCGGTGCGTGGTCCGGGAGAGCCGGCGGCCGAACGCATGGACGGCGCCCTCCCCCCGGATCTCCGCGAGCACGATGAACAGCAGGACGCTCGCCGTCGTGATCTTCACGCCCGAGGCGGTGCCGGCGGGGCCGCCGCCGATGAACATGAGCATGTCGGTGCCGAAGAGCGTCACGGGGTGCATCTGCCCGTAGTCCAGGGTGTTGAAGCCGGCGGTGCGGGTCGTGACGGACTGGAAGAACGCCGCGAGCACGCGCGAGGCCGGGTCCAGACCGCCCAGGGTCCGCGGGTTGGACCACTCGAGGACGAGGTACATGAGCGTGCCGCCCACCAGCAGCACCGCGGTGCCCACGAGCACGAGCCGGACCGTGAGGTTCCACCGCTCGGGTCGACGCAGGTCCCGCCGCAGGGTCAGCACGACCGGCAGGCCCAGGCCGCCCAAGA
>NZ_JBFBBE010000365.1:0-1325 GCF_040682555.1 Streptomyces sp. NPDC051172 | reverse complement strand
ATCTCGCGGAAGATCGGCAGGTCCGAGCACACCACCGGCGTGCCGTGGGCCATCGCCTCAGCCACGGGCAGGCCGAAGCCCTCGGCGCGGGAGAGGGTGACGGCCGCGGTGGCCCGGCGGAGCAGGCGCACGTACTCGGCCTCGTCGGTGCCGTCGTGGAACAGCACGTCCGCGCCGGCGGCCCCCGAGGCGGCGCGACGCTCAGCCAGCCGGGCCTCGAGCTGCCCGCGGCGCTCCGAGCTGATGCGGGAGAGCAGGTGCAGCGCGTAGCCCGGCAGCAGGGGCGCGGCGGCCACGAGGGACTCGACGTCCTTGTAGTCCATGAACGAGCCCATGTAGAGCAGCGTGCGGTCCGGGGTCTCGTCCGGGTCCCGCGGCTCCGGTACCGCCTGCGCCGCATTGGCGATGACGTGGACCGGACGCCGGGTGAGGCGGTGCCGTGCGATGAGCTCCGCCGTCGTCCGGGAGACCGTGGCGACCGCGTCCGCGCGGTCGAGCAGGAGCCGCTGCGGGGTCTTGGTCAGGTGGTAGGCCCGCCACAGCCAGCGGATCGGCTCGGGCAGGTTCCGCGGCGGGGTGCGGTGCTCGTAGTAGATGAGGTCGTGGAGCGTGAGGATCAGGGCGTAGTCCCGCCCCCATGAACCCATGGTCTGCATGGGCGAGAAGACGACGTCCGGTCGCAGACGCGCGACCTGACGGGCCACGAACGGCTCGCGTGGGGAGGTGGGGCCGGAGACGAGGTGCCACGGCACGCCGTCCGGAAGCAGGGCCAGCTGCCGCTCGTCCGAGATCAGCATCGCGACCTCGACGTCGGCCCCCTCCGGGCCCGGTGCGGCGGCCCGGCGGGCGACCGCCTCGATGAGGCTCGCGCCGTAGCGGGAGATGCCGTCGTGGAAGTCGGTGCGGGTGTAGCGGGCGTCCATCAGCAGGCGCAGGGGGCGGGAGGGGCTCACCCGGACCACGCTAGCGCCGCGCCGGAGAGGGGCGGAGACAGCCGCGCGCGGGAGGTGCCGAGCGGGGCGCGTCGAGCGCCAAGCGGCCACCTGGGCGTCATCCGAATTTCTGATTGCGTTTCGATAACGATCGTGTATGTTGATCACGGATCGGTTACGGCCGGTTCTCCACACCGGGGCTTCCTCCGCATCTTCGCGTACCCGGTCATCCGCACTGCTCGTCAACTCGCACCCGCGGTCCGGCCTCGTTCCGGGCACCGCCCCGAGGCACCGCCCTCATGGGCCGCAGGTCCTGTCCGGGAAGAAGATCCGATGTCCGTGACCCCCTCGCACGCCGCTGTGCGTCGCGCCCCCCGCACCGCCGCCGCCTCC
>NZ_JBFBBE010000364.1:0-1328 GCF_040682555.1 Streptomyces sp. NPDC051172 | reverse complement strand
GTTCACGGTGCCGGACGCCGACGTCGAGGTGCTCCTGCTGCCCGCCGCGGCGCCGTGGCTGCGCATCGCGGACGTGGTGGACCAGATGCGGGCCATCGCGGCGTCGCACACCCGCCCCATCCACGACGGCATCCTCAGCGAGGACGGCAAGGGCGTGGTGGACGGGGTGCTCTCGGGGCTCGCGGAGGGCGTGACCGACTACCGGCGTCTGGCCCCCGGGGAGCCCTGGACGTTCTGAGGCACGGGGAGGCGACGGCGGCCGGCCCGGGGCCGGTCACCAGCTGAGGGTGATCTCCAGCTCGGCGTCGCCGCCGTCCTCGACTTCGAGCTCCACCTCGAGGCCCACGCGGTCCGGGACGGTGACGACGACGTCGCGGCCGCCGTGCTCGATCCGCACCTCGTTCTGCCGGGAGAGCTGGTCGGCGAGGTCGCGCAGGCGTGCGGCGGCCTGCTCACGGCTGAGGGTCTGCTGCTGCTCGTGCTCGAAGAGGTCCTTGCCCATGGCACCGACGGTAGTCGGTGGGCGGGGTGCGCGCGACGGACGGGCCCCGGCGCGGCCGACACCGGGGCCCGTGCGGGTCAGCGGGACGCGGCCGGGGCGAGGGCGGGCTCGTCGTCGCGGTGGATCTCGAAGCCGGGTGCCCGGTAGGTGGGCTCCCGGCGCTTGAGGGCCCGGATGACGAGCAGGGTCACCGGCACGATGAGGATCTCCACGAGCGTCTTGTAACCGAAGCCGGTCACCGTGTAGTTCGCCAGTTCCAGCAGTGAGATGGTGCCGGCGTAGGCGATGGTGCAGAAGATCAGGGTGTCGAAGAACTGGCCGACCACGGTGGAGAGGATGAGCCGGAACGCCACGTGCCGTTCCTTCATGCGCTCCTTGAGGCGGACCACGATGGACGCGTTGAGCAGGGAGCCCACGAGGAACGCGACGACGCCGGCCACGGTGATCCGCAGCATGGGCGCGAGGGCCTGGTCCCACACCTCGAAGCCCTCGACGGGCGTGGTCCAGGAGACCACGGTGTAGGTGAGGGCGGCGAGCACGAGCATCGCGAAGCCGAGGACGATGGCGCGGCGGGCCCGGCGCCAGCCGTACACCTCGGCGAGGATGTCGCCGACGATGTACGCGAACGGGAAAAGGAAGGCGCCGCCGTCGAAGATGAGGGGGCCGCCGTCGTAGAAGAGGTCCTAGATGACCGGGACGGTGGGGCCGTAGAAGAGCTTGGCCGCGGTGACGCCGGAGAGGATGAGGAGGGCGATGAAGACGCCCACGAAGATGTCGTAGTAGCTCGCGGGCACCCGGGCGTAGGCCGGAGTGCCCTGCCCAGAGG
>NZ_JBFBBE010000363.1:0-1330 GCF_040682555.1 Streptomyces sp. NPDC051172 | reverse complement strand
AACACCACACGGCTCAGCGCAAAGCCCAAACGCCCAGACCACCGGCCCAGTTGGAGCCAATCGCCACACGGAAACTAAGCGAAGACAATGTGCCGGAGGACGTGGAGCATGTCCTCGCGCTGCGCCGCATAGACAGGAGTCCGCCGGATCCGGCCGCCGTCCCGGCGGACCTTCTCGCCCACGGCCGTGATGACGCCGGCTGCTGCCAGGGCGGGCTTCCAGATCCGGTCGTTCCATGTCCTGTAGTAGATGCGGTTGCCGTGTGACGTCGTGAAGACCAACTGCACGGTGACGGGCTTCCGCTGCCGGGCTTCGAGGGCGTTGGTCGGGGGTTCCGGGTTTCGCCAAGGCAAGGTGCATGGTGTGGACGGGAAGCGACGGAAGTGGTCACGCGCCCGAGCTGCGAGGTTGGGAGACAGG
The DNA here is from genome assembly GCF_040682555.1 of Streptomyces sp. NPDC051172. Taxonomy (NCBI): domain Bacteria; kingdom Bacillati; phylum Actinomycetota; class Actinomycetes; order Kitasatosporales; family Streptomycetaceae; genus Streptomyces; species Streptomyces sp. NPDC051172. Next base: position 910 of record NZ_JBFBBE010000363.1, on the reverse strand, counting down.
GGTACCTCGCGAGTCTTGCCCCCCTTCGGGAGGCAGAAATACGGCCGCCCCTTGATGTCCCACCTGAGCTGGCGTCGAATGCGTACGACCCCGGCCTCGAAGTCGAAGTCCTCCTCTGCCAGGCCGAAGGCTTCGCCTTGGCGCAGGCCCAGACCGAGCCCGAGGTCGACGGCGAACCTGTACCGGCCCTGGAGGTGAAGGCGGACGGCGTCGACGACCGCGCGTGTCCAGGCCTTCGCCTTCTTCTCTGTACGCCGCGGAGCCTTGACGCTCTTGTGGACCTTGATGGGGTTCCGCAGCAGTCGCTTGTCGTCGACAGCACTGTTGAGAATGGACGAGAGGTGGCCCCAGATCACCTCGGCCGTCGAGCTCTCGACCCGGGCCAGCAACTCGGCGACGAACGAGCGCAGCGCCGAGGCATCGATCTCCCGGAGGGTGAAGTCGCCCAGGATGGGGATGATGTGGTTCCAGATGCGGCTGCGCATGGGATCCGCCGTCGACGGCTCGTCCGTCCGGCTCGGCCACCAGTGATCGACGATGTAGTCGGCGAGGGAGATCGCGCCGTCGCGCGGGTCGACGAACTCGCCGCGCTTGGTGTCGGTGCTTGCGGTGGCGAGCCACTGCTTGGCGTCCTCGCTGGTATCGAAGGCGCGGTCCGGGACGCCCGGAATCCCCTTTACGCGGTAGCGCTTGCCCTGCCCGTAGCGGGCGGTCCGCTCCCTTTTGCCGGTTCGCTTGTCCGGCCGCTTCTTGAGCCAGCGGTCTTCTATGTAGCCGGCCATGCAGTGGTCCTCCATGCTTACGTACGTCGCGTGCTGCTGAGGTTGAACTCGTAGTGGCGGGGGAGGAACTGACGTTTCGTGATCGTTGCGGTATGCCGGAGTCATGAGGTATGCGCAGGGAGGCGGGC
>NZ_JBFBBE010000362.1:0-1330 GCF_040682555.1 Streptomyces sp. NPDC051172 | reverse complement strand
GGATTTTGATCATGCGGATGTCCTGCTCGGCCTGGTTGTTGGTGAAGGGCACCGTCAGGTCGTGCAGGAAGCGCAGGAAGTCGTCGCGCCGGCGGACCATGCGGTCGGCGAGCTGGCGCGCGAAGGGTTTCTTCCCGCCGGGTGGCGGGTCGGGGTTGGCGGACCGTCCGGCCTTCACGGCCTGGTCGAACCGTTTCTCGAAGGCGGCGGTCACCTCGGCGGGCAGGGCGAGTTGGCCGTTCTCGCGGGCCTGGTGGCAGGCGGCGAGAGCGTCGGTGAGTGCGTCGGCGGCGGCCTTCGCCCAGACCTGGCCTGCCGGGTCGGCGGCATGGACGCCGTCGAGGTCGCGCAGCAGGTGGGCGTTGCAGAGCGCCGACGTCAGCGCATCGTAGGTCTGGTACGAGGTCCAGGCATCGGTGACGGCGGTGCCGGTGAAATGGGGCAGGACCTCGGCCGCGTCCATCGCCCTTTTCCCGCGCTTGGGATGGGCGGTGTACCAGGTCAGGGCGGTGGTGCAGGCGACGTGCACCCAGTGCAGCGAGGTGGCGACGCGGATGCCGGACTCGTCGAAGTGGGCGACCGGGGCCTGCTGGAGCAGGGCGGTGATCCGTTCGGCGAACGGGGCCAGCCGGATCGCGGCGCGTTCGACGGCGGCGTTCACGAAGCCCTCGGACAAGGTGGCGGCGAACGCGTCAGCGGCCAGGGCGGTGGTGCGGGCGGACGGCAGATGCTGCTGGACCTGGGCATAGACGGCCAGCGCGGTGATGCCGGGCCCGTACTGGGCCGGCGCACTGACACCCTCGGGAACAGGCGCCTGGGTCACCGCACCGCAGGCGCACGGCACCTTCAACATCCGGTGCTCGGTGACCAACAGGCGGGGTTCGGGCAGGTCGAAGACCTGCCCCCAGCCGAAACCCGAGGCCGCAGCATCCGGGGCGAGAGTGATTCCGCAGCCCTCGCAGGCGGCCGGCCGGTGCTCGACGATCTCGTCCGGGTCGGCGACCCGCTGAAGGTTGGTGCCCTCATGTCCCGGCTGGGCACCGGGCTTGCGGCCCGAGGCACGGCGCTGTGAGCGCGGCGGCGGCTTACGGAACGGCGAGTCCGAGCCGGGCGGCTTCGAGGAGTTCGTCGAGTCCATCGCTAGACGCCGCTTCAACTCGGCGATCTCTGCGTCCTGTTCCACGATCCGGGCTTCCAGCCGCTCGATCGTCCGGGCCTGATCCGCGATCACGCGCACGAGATCGTCGTACGACGGACGACGCTTCGACAGGCCCACGAACAGACCAACGATCCGATCAGCGGCAGGTCACACGACCTGCTGAGCAGTCAC
>NZ_JBFBBE010000361.1:0-1349 GCF_040682555.1 Streptomyces sp. NPDC051172 | reverse complement strand
CCCTCGTGTCCGGGACCACCCCGTCCACCAAGGCCGCCAAGGCGGGCCTCGCGTCCCTGAACACCGGCCGCAAGAACGTGCTGCTGGTGATCGACCGGGCCGACGACGTCGCCGCCCTGTCCGCCCGCAACCTGCCTGCGGTCCACACCCTGTACGCCGACCAGCTGAACACCTACGACGTGCTCGTCTCCGACGACGTCGTGTTCACCCAGGCGGCCTACGAGGCGTACGTGGCCCAGGCTTCCGGCGCCAAGAAGGAGGATGCCCAGTGAGCGGCTCCATCAACAAGGATCCCCGCGACGTGATCATCGCTCCCGTCGTGTCGGAGAAGAGCTACGGTCTGATCGACGAGGGCAAGTACACCTTCCTGGTCGACCCCCGCTCCAACAAGTCCGAGATCAAGCAGGCGGTGGAGCGCATCTTCAACGTCGACGTGGCCTCGGTCAACACCCTGAACCGTTCCGGCAAGCGCCGTCGCACCCGCTTCGGGTGGGGCCAGCGCAAGTCCACCAAGCGTGCCATCGTCACGCTCAAGGACGGGACCATCGACATCTTCGGAGGTCCGCTCGCCTGATCGGCGTGCGGAGACCACTTAATCGAGGAACTGACACATGGCTATCCGTAAGTACAAGCCGACCACCCCGGGCCTGCGCGGCTCGTCCGTGGCCGACTTCGCAGAGATCACCCGGTCCACGCCGGAGAAGTCCCTTCTCCGTCCGCTGCACAAGACCGGCGGCCGCAACAACACCGGTCGCATCACCACTCGTCACAAGGGCGGCGGCCACAAGCGCCAGTACCGCCTGGTCGACTTCCGTCGCCACGACAAGGACGGCGTGCCCGCCACCGTCGCGCACATCGAGTACGACCCGAACCGCACCGCCCGCATCGCGCTGCTGCACTACGCGGACGGCGCCAAGCGCTACATCCTGGCCCCGGCCAAGCTGAAGCAGGGCGACGTGGTGGAGGCCGGCCCGAACGCCGACATCAAGCCGGGCAACAACCTGCCGATGCGCAACATCCCCGTGGGCACCACCATCCACGCGGTGGAGCTGCGCCCCGGCGGCGGCGCCAAGATGGCCCGCTCCGCCGGCGCCTCCGTGCAGCTGGTCGCCCGCGAGGGCAAGTACGCCCAGCTGCGCCTGCCCTCCGGGGAGATCCGCAACGTCGACGTGCGCTGCCGCGCCACGATCGGCGAGGTCGGCAACGCCGAGCAGTCGAACATCAACTGGGGCAAGGCCGGCCGCATGCGCTGGAAGGGCGTGCGCCCGACCGTCCGCGGTGTCGTCATGAACCCGGTCGACCACCCGCACGGCGGTGGCGAGGGCAAGACGTCCGGCGGTCGTCACCCC
>NZ_JBFBBE010000360.1:0-1351 GCF_040682555.1 Streptomyces sp. NPDC051172 | reverse complement strand
GAGAAGTACCAGCTGCGCCCGCGCGACTGGCAGACCGCCGAACGCGAAGGCCGCACCATCACCCCCCTCATCACCCGCCTCAACGCCATCCGACGCGCGAACCCTGCCCTGCACCAGCTGCGCGACCTCCACTTCCATCACTCGGACAAGGACGCGGTGATCGCGTACTCGAAGCGGAGCGGCTCGAACACTGTTCTGGTGGTCGCCAACCTCGACCCGCACCACACCCAGGAGGCGACGGTCTCGTTGGACATGCCGCAACTCGGCCTGGAATGGCACGAGTCGGTGCCGGTGCGCGACGAACTCACCGGCGAGACCTATCACTGGGGCAGGTCCAACTATGTGCGCCTGGAACCGGGCACCCGTCCCGCGCACGTATTCACCGTCCTGCGACCGTCCAACCCGCAGATCGGAGGGTCACCCACAACATGATCGTCAACGAACCCGTTCCGGACACCTTCGAGGACACTCCCGCCAAGGACCGGGACCCGGAGTGGTTCAAGCGCGCGGTCTTCTACGAGGTCCTCGTCCGCTCCTTCCAGGACAGCAACGGCGACGGAGTCGGCGACCTCAAGGGCATCACCGCCAAGCTCGACTATCTGCAGTGGCTGGGCGTCGACTGCCTGTGGCTGCCGCCCTTCTTCAAGTCACCACTGCGCGACGGCGGCTACGACGTCTCGGACTACACGGCCGTCCTCCCGGAGTTCGGTGACCTCGCCGACTTCGTCGAGTTCGTCGACGCCGCCCACCAGCGCGGCATGCGCGTGATCATCGACTTCGTCATGAACCACACCAGCGACCAGCACCCGTGGTTCCAGGAGTCGAGGAAGGACCCCGACGGGCCCTACGGCGACTACTACGTCTGGGCCGACGACGACAAGCAGTTCCCGGAAGCCCGGATCATCTTCGTCGACACCGAGGCCTCCAACTGGACCTTCGACCCGGTCCGCAAGCAGTACTACTGGCACCGCTTCTTCTCCCACCAGCCGGACCTCAACTACGAGAACCCGGCCGTCCAGGAGGAGATGATCTCCGCCCTCCGCTTCTGGCTGGACCTCGGCATCGACGGCTTCCGGCTGGACGCGGTGCCGTACCTCTACCAGCAGGAGGGCACCAACTGCGAGAACCTTCCGGCGACCCACGAGTTCCTGAAGAGGGTGCGCAAGGAGATCGACGCCTCCTACCCGGACACGGTGGTGCTGGCGGAGGCCAACCAGTGGCCGGAGGACGTCGTCGACTACTTCGGCGACTTCGAAAGCGGCGGCGACGAATGCCACATGGCATTCCACTTCCCCGTCATGCCCCGCATCTTCATGGCGGTACGACGGGAATCCCGCTACCCCGTCTCGGA
>NZ_JBFBBE010000359.1:0-1352 GCF_040682555.1 Streptomyces sp. NPDC051172 | reverse complement strand
CCTGGTCGGTGACGGCGAAGTCGGCGCTGTTGTCGTCCGTGTCCACGCCGTTCGTGCGCGTGAGGGACTTCGGGTCCGCGTTGGCCGAGGGGGCGCCGGCGGCCGCCGTCTCGAAGGTGTTCGTGGCGCCGTAGCCGAGCACGTCCGCGACGCCCGGCACCTGACCGGTCACCACGGAGCCGACCGGCAGGTCCGTCACGGTGCCCGCCAGGCGTGCGGGCACGATCGTGCCCTTGGTGGCCGCGGGGGTGAACGCCCCGCCGGCCACGAGGTCCGCCTCCGGCAGGGCGGCGCCCGCGGTGCCGTTGGAGCCGCCGGAGACCAGGAAGTGGCCCTGCGCGGGCACCGTGCCGGACAGTGCGACCGTGCCCTGGGTCGCGGCCGTGCCGGCGGCGGAGCGGTACTGCAGGGACCAGCCGTCGAGGCTGATCGGCTGGTCAGTGGGGTTGTAGAGCTCCACGAACTTGTGGGTGTACACGGCGTTCGCGGAGCCGCCGTTGGTGTACGCCTCGTTGATGACGAGGGAGTCGCCGGCCGGGCTGGCCTGGGAGGGCAGGGCCACGGCGGGGGCGAGCAGGGCCAGGGCGGCGGTGGTCACCGCGGTGCGCGCGGCGAAGCGGGGCAGGGGGGTCATGTCGTCCTCGTCTCGATCTCTCTCGATGGGTCAGCGCGGCAGGCCCGCGGCGGTCAGCCAGGCATGGGCGGAGAAGACGGGGTGCGTGGCGGCGCCGCGCTGCACGCCGCGGCCCTTGCCCGGGTGGTCCTCGCCCTTCACGCGGCCCTGGCCCGGGTGGTCGCCCCCATTGTCTTGGCCCTTGCCATGACCCTTGCCCGGGTGGGTGGGGGGGGGCTGCTCCGGCTCGGTGGGGGTCGGGGCCGCGGTGACCTCGAGGGCATGGCGCACCACGGTCGTGCTGCCGTCGGCGTAGCGCACGGTCATCACGAGCTCGCCCGTGCCCGCGGCGGCGGGGGCGGTGATCCCGGAGAGCGTGACGGTCTCGGAGCCCGCGGGGACGGCCACGGTGCCCAGGGCGGTCTCGACGCCGTCGGCCGTGCGGAAGGCGACGTCGACCGCGGTCGCCGCGGGGGCGCCGTCGGAGTCCACCACGAGGTCCCCGAGGGTCAGGCCGACGGCCTGCCCGGCCTCGACCGAGGCGGGGGCGTCGGTGACCGGCACGCCGTTCTTGCCGAAGTCCGGGGCGACGGCGCCGTGGGCCGCGTCCTGGGCGCGGGCGTAGTCCGTGATCGCCTGGGAGTCCAGCAGGCCCATGTTCACGAAGTTCTGGCGGCCGGTCGCGAAGGCGGTGTAGCCGTCGGGGGCCTTGGTCGGGTCCCCGAGCGTCGTCCAGGTG
>NZ_JBFBBE010000358.1:0-1361 GCF_040682555.1 Streptomyces sp. NPDC051172 | reverse complement strand
CCCTAGCGGCCTCCACCACACCTGGTGGGGGCCGTCGTCATTCCCGACACCCTTTGGAGGTGCCCGTGCCTCGTCGCGTGGCTCAGCTCGTCGTCCGTATCCGCCGTTCCGCGTTTCCAGAGATCGTGGCGGTGTCCCTCTCGGCCGCGCTCGTCGCGATCGGGCTGACGTTCGCCCTCGCCCCGGACCGGTTCCAGACGCCTACGTGGGCGCCGATGTGGGAGTTCGCGTCCCCGGTGGCGTGGGCGCTCGCCGCGGTCTTCGCCGGCACCCTGTCGGCGCTCGTGGTGCTGCGCTGGCGTGAGCTCGCCCCGGCCCCGTTGATCCTGCAGACGGGGATCTGGGGGACGATCAGCGCGCTCATCACGTGGGGCACGATCGGTGGCGGCGTCCCCTCCGCCGCGATCATCTACGCGCTCCCGGGCTGGTTGTGCCTGCTGCTCGTCGTGCTCTACATCTCCGAGGCCCGCCACCCTGACGACACGGCGGCCCACCGATGACCGCACCCCACGTCCCCGTCACCTCCAGCACGCACGCGCTCGCCGTCACCATGTACGTCGGCATGATCGTCCTCGGCGTCGCGCACGCCACCGGGGTCATCTCCTCGCGCGCTGTGCAGGAGGTCCTGGCCTCCCCGTGGGAGGAGATCTGGGCCGGCCTGCACCTGATCGGCCCGATCATGGCCGCCGCCGGGGCCCTCGCCGCCGCGCACCGCAAGCTGCCCATCTACTCCATGTCCGCCGAGCTCGTCGGCTGCGCGATCTTCGCCATCACGAAGGGCACCTACGTCGTCTGCCTCTTCACCGTCTACGGCCTCGAGGGTGGCCCGTCCACACAGATCATGGGCGCCGGCATCGCCATCGGCTGCGCCGCACGCGCCACCCAGGTCGGCCTCGAGCTGTCCCGCCTCGTGGCCGCCGCCCACGCCACCACCAGCCCGGAGCCCGCCACCGCGCCCACCGGGAGGTGACCCGCTTGAGCCCTGAGCACATCGCCCTGCTCATCACCTCCCTCTCCCCCATCGTCCTGGCCCTCATGGCCGGCATCGGCTGGGTCGTACGCCACCGCATCGAGACGGCGACCGCCCCCGGCGCGGAGCCCCCCACCACGCAGACCCCGGCGGCGCTGCCGCGGGACCTGTACGACGACTGCCGCGAGGACCTTGAGACCACGCGCGCGGAGCTGACCACCGAGCGGACCCGACGCATCCACCTGGAGGGCATCCTCGCCCGCCGCGGCATCACCCCCACCACCCCTACGGAGGACTGACCCATGCCCACCCCTACCGAGATCGTCGCCCAGCACCTCGACAACGCGGCCGCCTGAACGGAGACACCATGTCGTACATGCTCACCGGCCTG
>NZ_JBFBBE010000357.1:0-1363 GCF_040682555.1 Streptomyces sp. NPDC051172 | reverse complement strand
CATTCATCCCTGAAGGAACGGGGCCGGTCAAGTGCCTGACCTGTCCGTGTTTTTGGCGGTTCCCGGCTGCTTTTGGGCAGCGCCCGGCGAGGCTCGGGGGCAAGGCGGAGCGTCCACAGGCGAAGCCGAGGCCGAACGGCCTTGAGGTCGAGCCGGGGCGGCGCATGCTGGTCGCGCCGGGACCGGTGGTTCGGTTGTGGGGTGCGCCCCAGGGTTGGTCATGACGCGGACAGGCCGGGGAACCGGCTGTCGTTCATCCCTTCGCGGTCCGACCCGAGGACGGGCCGGGGCCAGGCATGGGGCGGTACGCGTCCGCTCGGCGGGATCAATCAGAAGATCGGCCGCGCCGCCCGTAGGGCGGGGGCCAGAATGTTACCGATCTCGCGCCGGGCGGATTCCGGCCCGCTCACGCCGCGTCTGCCCGGGCCAGGCAGCGGACTTCGCCGTCGCGCATGGCGTAGTAGACGAGGGTGAGCAGTTTGCGGGCCGCGGCGACCTTGGCCGTGTGGTTGGCCTCCTTGCCGCGGCGTTCGATGATCCGGGTGGCCAGGGCCCGCATGGGGCTGTCGCGGCGCATCCGCTGGACGGCCTCTACGCAGGCCCAGCGCACCAGCGGATTGCCCTGCTTGGTGATCCGGCCACGCCGGGTGCGGGTGTCGGACTGGTGGTGCTTGGGCGTCATCCCGGCCCAGGAGCACAGCTGGCCGGGGCCGGGGAAGCGCGTGACGTCGCCGATCTCGGCGACAAGCAGCGCGGCGAAGACCGGGCCGATCCCGGGGATGGTGCGGACCGCCTGGTAGCGGCGGTCGTTGTGGAGGCGGTCGTACAGGGCGCTGTCGAGCTCGCCGATGTGGGCATTGAGGGTGTCGATGAGGTCGAGGATGGACCCGATGCGCAGGCGGTAGACCTCGGACAAATCCTGGGCACACAGCCAGGCCCGGCCCGAGATGCCGTACAGGTCGCTGGCCGGGACGTGCAGTCCCGCCTTGGCGACGACGGCGGCGCCCTGGTCCTTGAGGGAGGTGCGCAGCCCGACCAGTTTGTGCCGGTAGCGGGCCAGTTCCCGCAGTTCGCGGGTGTCGGCCGGGGCGATCCACGACTCGGGCAGGCGGCCCATCCGCAGCAGGTCGGCCAGGTCGGCGGCGTCGCGCTCGTCGGTCTTGACCCGGCGCAGGGTGAACATCTTCACCCCGAGCGGGTGGGCCAGGTGGACCTCCGCCCCGGCGGCTTGCAGGGTGTCGGCGGCCCAGTACCAGCCGTAGGTCGCCTCCAGGACAACCTTCGGGTGCACGCCGGCCTGGGCGATCTGTTCGGTCAGCGCGGCGGGGCTGTTGTCGAACCGCGCCTTTCCCAATCGCTCGCC
>NZ_JBFBBE010000356.1:0-1372 GCF_040682555.1 Streptomyces sp. NPDC051172 | reverse complement strand
CCGCCCCCGGGAACGCCGTGTATATCTAGGGGCATGCACCCCGACGACGCCCCCACCCCCGACCTGACCTGGCTGGACTCCGCCGGATCCACGCAGGATGAGCTCCTCGCACGGTTGGACCGCGAGGGGCACCGGCACGGTGCGGCCGTGGCCACCGCGGACCAGCGGGCCGGCCGGGCTCGGCACTCCCGCGTGTGGAGCGCCGCGCCGGGGGCGGCGCTCGCTCTGTCCGTGTACCTGCGTCCGGAGTCCGGCGGGGTGCCGGTCTCTCCGGCCCACCTGAGCTGGCTCTCGCTCGTCGCCTCCGCCACGGTCGCCGAGCGCCTCGCGGCCCGGGGCGTCCCGACGCACGTGAAGTGGCCGAACGACGTGCTCGCCACGGACGGGCGCAAGCTGTGCGGCGTGCTGGCCACGGTGGCGCTGTCCTCGGACGGCAAGGGGCCCGGCGTCGTCGTCGGGATGGGCGTGAACCTGGACCACCGCGCGGCCGCCCCGGTGGACACCGCCACGGACCTGGCGGAGTGGATCGGTGCGGAGGCCGTGCCCGCGCCGCGGGACCTCGCGGTCGAGCTGCGCGACGCCGTCGTGACGGCCGTGGACCGCTTCGCCGCGGGTGTGGCGGGGCAGACGGCGGCCGTGGACGGGCGTCACCCCGCCGTGGCGGCCGTGGCGGACCGCCTCTCCACCCTGGGACGCGCGGTGCGCGCCGAGCTGCCCGGCGGCGGCGTGCTGGAAGGCACGGCCGTGGGCCTCGGCCCGGGCGGCACCCTGCGGGTGAGGCACATCACACCGGACCGTGGCACAATCGAGACCGAGGTCAGTGCGGGGGACGTGGCCCACCTGCGTGGAGACGTCCATCGCGGCGCATGACACACCCGTCCCGGTCAGGAGGTGACCGCCGTGCGACTCGAGCCCGGTGAGCAGGTGATGGTGCGCACCCGCACCCACCCGCGCGCTCTGCTGCGCCCCGCCGCGGTCCTCGTGGCCGTCGCGTTCCTGCTCGGCCTGGCCGTCGGGGTGCTCGCACGCCCCGACCTGCCCGGGATCGTCGCCGCGAACCGCGCCGTGCTCGAGGCGGTCGCGTGGGTGGTCGCGGCACTCGTCCTGCTCCCCGGCACCGTCCGCCCGCTGTGGCGCTGGATCTTCCGGCGCACCGTGGTCACCGACCGCCGCATCCTCCAGCGCGCCAGCGTCGGCGGCTCCGGGGCCGCCATGCCGCTCGTGTCCATCGCCGACGTGCAGCGGCGCCGCCGCGGCTCGGGCGCCGGAGACCTGCACATCCTCTTCCAGGAGCCCGCCCGCCAGGTCCACTGGCGGCTGCGTGACGTCCCCGAGGCCGCGCGCTTCGAGAAGGCCCTGGCCCACCTGACCC
>NZ_JBFBBE010000355.1:0-1388 GCF_040682555.1 Streptomyces sp. NPDC051172 | reverse complement strand
GTCGGTGGCCCTGTCTCCGGCCGAGGTGGAGAACGCCTTCACGGAGGGCCTGGGCTTCGACGGCTCCTCGATCGACGGATACACCCGCATCTCCGAGTCGGACATGCTGCTGCAGCCCGATCCCTCGACCTTCCAGATCCTGCCGTGGCGCGGCGACCAGGGACAGAGCTCCCGGATGTTCTGCGACGTGCTCACCCCGGACGGCCGGCCCGCCCCCGCCGACCCGCGGCACGTGCTGCGCCGCGTGCTGGACCGGGCCGCCGATCGGGGCTTCACGTGCTTCACCCACCCGGAGATCGAGTTCTACCTCCTGCAGTCGGACCAGCCCGGCCCGGACGGGGAGCCGGTGCCCGTGGACCGCGCGGGCTACTTCGACAACGTGCCCGGCTCCGACGCGGCCGACTTCCGCCGCGACGCCGTCAGCCTCCTCGAGGGGATGGGCATCTCCGTGGAGTTCAGCCACCACGAGAACGGCCCCGGCCAGAACGAGATCGACCTGTGCGCTGCGGACGCGCTCACGACGGCGGACAACGTGATGACGTTCCGGACCGTCGTCAAGGAGGTCGCCGCCGCCCAGGGCACGTACGCCACGTTCATGCCCAAGCCGTTCTCCCACCACCCGGGCTCCGGCATGCACACCCACTTCTCCCTCTTCGAGGGCGACGCGAACGCGTTCTACGACCCCGCGAACGAGTTCCGGCTCTCCGTCACGGGCCGCCGGTTCATCGCGGGCCTGCTGCGCCACTCCGTGGAGATCACCGCGGTGACCCACCAGTTCGTGAACTCCTACAAGCGTCTCTGGGGCGGGGGAGAGGCCCCGTCGTACACCTCGTGGGGGCACAACAACCGCTCCGCCCTCGTGCGCGTTCCCCTGTACAAGCCGGACAAGGCCGGCTCGGCCCGCATCGAGTACCGCGGTATCGACGCCTCGGCCAACCCGTACCTCGCCTACGCCCTGCTGATCGCGGCCGGGCTCCAGGGCATCGAGGAGGGCTACGAGCTGCCCGAGGCCGCCGCCGAGGACATCAGCGCGTTGACCACCCACGAACGGCGCGTGCTCGGCCACGTGCCCCTGCCCGGCACCCTGTACGACGCCCTGCGCCCCGCTGAGGAGTCCGAGTTCGTGGCGTCCGTGCTGGGCGAGCACGTCTTCGACGCACTCCTGCGCAACAAGCGGCAGGAATGGGACGACTACCGCGTGGAGGTCACCCCGTACGAGCTCCGCCGCTACCTCTCCGGCCTCTGAGACGGGCGCCCGTGTCCTCCCTGCCCGCCACCGGTGCGCTGCCCGCCGTCCCGGACCGCCGCACCCTCGCGCACGCCGGCGTCGCCGACGCCGGTCGCGTGCAGACGCTGCTCACCTCGCCCGAGTTCGAGGGCGTGGACGT
>NZ_JBFBBE010000354.1:0-1400 GCF_040682555.1 Streptomyces sp. NPDC051172 | reverse complement strand
TCCGAACAAGGGCGCCCTCGCCGAGGCCGCCCGTGAGATCCTGCAGGAGGCCGGTTACCGCCAGCGCCGCGACTCCCGCGAGCTGGTGCTCGTGGACCCCGAGAACCAGGTGGAGTTCTTCTATCTGCGTCCACGGGACATCGCGGTGTACGTGGGCCAGGGCACCCTCGACGTCGGCCTCACCGGGCGGGACCTGTTCCGCGACGCCCAAGTCGAGGGCACAGCGGAGGAGATCATGGCGCTCGGCTTCGGGCGGTCCGTGTTCCGACTGGCCGCGCCCGTGGGCACGTTCTCCTCCGAGTCCGAACTGGCCGGCAGGCGCATCGCCACCAGCTACGACGGCCTGCTCACCGCTTATCTCGAGCGTACGGGCCTGGACGCGACCGTCGTCCACCTCGACGGCGCCGTGGAGTCCTCCGTCAAGCTCGGCGTGGCGGACGCGATCGCCGACGTCGTGGAGACCGGCAGCACCCTGCGCGCCGCCGGCATGGAGGTCTTCGGCGAGCCCATCCTCGACTCGGAGGCCGTGCTGATCGGCCGCGCGGGGGAGCGCCCCGAGGGTCTCGACGTGCTGCTGCGGCGCCTCAAGGGCGTGCTCGTGGCCCGCCGCTGGGTCATGATCGACTACGACATCCGTCGTGACCTGCTGGAGGCGGCCACCGCGGTCACCCCGGGGCTGGAGTCACCGACGGTCTCCCCGCTGCGGGACGAGACGATGGTCGCCGTGCGCTCCATGGTCCGCAAGCCGGACGCCAACCGCGTCATGGACGAGCTGTACGCCCTGGGCGCCCGCGGCATCCTGATCTCCGCGATCCACGCGATCCGCCTCTGACGGCCCGCGCCGTCCCGCCTGAGCCCCCCCGAGACGAAGGAGCCGACGTGAGCCTCGCCGTGCGTGTCATCCCCTGCCTGGACGTGGACGCCGGGCGCGTGGTCAAGGGCGTGAACTTCGAGAACCTGCGCGACGCGGGCGACCCGGTCGAGCTCGCTCGCCGCTACAACGCCGCCGGCGCCGACGAGATCACGTTCCTCGACGTCACCGCCTCCACTTCGGACCGCGCCACGACCTATGACGTCGTGACGCGCACGGCCGAGGAGGTCTTCATCCCGCTGACCGTGGGCGGCGGTGTGCGCACCGTCGAGGACGTGGACCGGCTGCTGCGCACGGGGGCGGACAAGGTCTCCGTCAACACGGCGGCCGTGGCCCGGCCCGAGGTGATCACGGAGATCACCCGCCGCTTCGGGTCCCAGGTCCTCGTGCTCTCCCTCGACGCCCGGCGCACGGAGGACCCGGGCTGCGCCTCCGGCTACGAGGTCACCACCCACGGCGGCCGCCGGGGCACCGGCATCGACGCCGTCGCCTGGTGCCGGGAGGCCTCCGAGCGCGGGGTGGGGGAGAT
>NZ_JBFBBE010000353.1:0-1413 GCF_040682555.1 Streptomyces sp. NPDC051172 | reverse complement strand
GCTGGGCACGCGGCTGTTCGTGGCGCCGAACCCCAGCGGGCTCAACGCTCACGCCACCCTGGATTCGCTCGCCGCGGATTACCACGCGGCCGGTGCCGCGGCGGGGCTCGTGGACTGAGTGCACCCGCCGTCCCTGCGGCCAGGCTGACGCCTCAGGCCCGTCAGAACAGCGGCCAGGGCACCGCCGGCGTCAGGCCGCTCGGGGCAGGGAAGATCCCGTCGTCGAGCAACTGGGCACAGCGTTCGGCAAGGGCTTCGACTTCCTCGGCACCCAGCAGCTCCGCCAGCCCCCGCCCCAGCTCACCGCCGTGCCCCTCGAGAACGCGCCCCACGCCGTCGCGCTCCTCCTCGCTCAGCGCCTCACCGATCCATCCCCACAGCACGGTGCGCAGCTTGTCCGCCACATGGAAGGTGAGCCCGTGGTCCACCCCGTGTCGGTGCCCGTCGGGCATGGCGAGGATGTGGGCGCTCTTGCGGTCGGCGTTGTTGACGATCACGTCGAACACCGCCATGCGGCGCAGCGCCGCCGTGTCCTCGTGGGCCAGGACCAGCCGATTCCCGTCCTCGTCCTCACCCTCCAGGATCGTGAGCCACCCCGAGGCCGGCACCTGGTCCGCCGGGAACAGGTCCACGGCGTCCTGCTCAGGATCCTGCTCCTGCCAGAGCTGCACCATCCCCTCGCCGAACGGGCCCTCGTGCAGCCAGGTGCGCGGCACGATCTCCCACCCCAGCGCCTCGGACACCAGGTGCGCGGCCACCTCGCGGCGGGCCAGGGTTCCGGCGGGGAAGTCCCAGAGGGGGGCCTCGCCGGCCACCGGCTTGTAGACCACCGGGGTGTCACCGATCGCGCCGAGGAACGTGGCGTTGGACGCCGTCGTGATGCGGCCGGTGAGCGTCAGCTCCCCGGACACCAGCTCACCGGCGGGCACGTCCGCGGCGCTCATCAGGAGTCGGGGAGAGTGCAGTCGTGGCCGTCGGGGTCGATGGGCTGGCCGCAGTCCGAGCAGACCGGACGGCCGGCGTCCACGACCTCCCGGGTGCGCCGGGCGAACGCCCGGGCGGCGCCGACGGGCATCCGCACGCGCACGGCCTCGGCGTCCGCCTCGGGCGCCGGGTCGGCGTCGTCGTCAGAGAGCGGGTGCGCGTCGATGAGCACCTGCGCGGTGGTGGGGTCCCAGCCCAGGCCGATGGCCCCCACCCGGAACCACTCCTGCACCGGGTCCAGCGGATCGTTGTCCACGAGTTCCACGGGGGTGCTGGCCGGGACGCTGTGCGGATTGCCCTCCAGGGCCATCAGATCGTCGAGGATCTCGTCGAGCATCTCCGCCATCAGGGCGGACTGCTGCTTCTCCAGGGCCAGGCTCACCAGCCGGGGCCCGGTGCGCACCTGCAGGTAGAACGTGCGGGCTCCGG
>NZ_JBFBBE010000352.1:0-1416 GCF_040682555.1 Streptomyces sp. NPDC051172 | reverse complement strand
TCTCCACCTACGTGGGCGGGGAGACGCCGTCGCTGTCCAAGATGGGCGGCTCGGACTGGGCGCAGACCAAGTCCAAGGCCAAGCGCGCCACCCGCGAGATCGCCGGCGAGCTCATCCGCCTGTACTCGGCCCGCATGGCCTCGCGGGGCCACGCGTTCGCCCCGGACACCCCGTGGCAGGGCGAGCTGGAGGAGGCGTTCCCGTTCATCGAGACGCCGGACCAGCTGACCACCATCGAGGACGTCAAGAAGGACATGGAGGCGGCCGTCCCATGGACCGGCTCGTCTCGGGCGACGTCGGCTTCGGCAAGACCGAGGTGGCCGTGCGTGCCGCGTTCAAGGCGGTGCAGGACGGCAAGCAGGTGGCCGTCCTCGTCCCCACGACGCTGCTCGCCCGCCAGCACCACCAGACGTTCTCCGACCGGTTCGCCGGCTTCCCCGTCAAGGTGGCCGCGCTCTCCCGGTTCCAGACCGCCAAGGAGTCCAAGGAGGTCGTCGAGGGGCTCGCACACGGCGAGGTGGACGTGGTGATCGGCACCCACCGGCTGCTCTCCGACCAGGTGCAGTTCAAGGACCTGGGCCTGGTGGTCGTGGACGAGGAGCAGCGCTTCGGCGTCGAGCACAAGGAGGCGCTGAAGAAGATGCGCACCAACGTGGACGTGCTCACCAACGTGGACGTGCTCGCCATGTCCTCCGTGGCGATGACGGTGTTCGGCGACCTGGACCTGTCGGTGCTCGAGGGGCTGCCCTCGGGGCGACAGCCGGTCACCACTCACGTGGCGCGGATGGCCCACGGCCCGCGCGTGATCGGCCGGGTGTGGGAGCTGATCGCCGAGCACGTGGCGGCCGGCCACCAGGCGTTCGTGGTGTGCCCGCGCATCGACCCCGACGACGCCGACCCGGGTCACGCCAACGTGGAGGAGATGACACCCCGGCTGCGGGGTCTCCCCGCGCTGGCGGGACTGCGGATCGACGCCGTGCACGGGCGCATGGACCAGGCCGAGCAGGACGCGGCGATGCAGGCCTTCGCGCGCGGCGAGACGGACGTGCTCGTGGCGACCACCGTCGTGGAGGTGGGCGTGGACGTGCCCAACGCGACGGTCATGGCGATCCTCGACGCCGACGACTTCGGCCTGTCCACCCTGCACCAGCTGCGCGGCCGCGTGGGCCGCGGACCCGGGGCGGCGGTCTGCCTGCTGGCCACGCGCCTGCCGGACGGGCACCCGTCGCTGCGCCGGCTCGAGGTCCTGGCCCAGGAGCAGGACGGCATGCGCATCGCGCAGGAGGACCTCGCCCAGCGCGGCGTCGGCGACGTGCTCGGCGCCGCCCAGTCCGGGCTGGCCTCGGGGCTGCACCACGTGGACGTCATCGCCGACGCCCCGCTGATCGCCGTGGCCGCCGACGCCGTCGCGCAGGT
>NZ_JBFBBE010000351.1:0-1425 GCF_040682555.1 Streptomyces sp. NPDC051172 | reverse complement strand
CACGTGCACCACGGTGAGCCAGGCCGGCTCGACCATCCCGTAGGAGAGCACGCGGCCGAGCTGGGCGGCATGCCACTGCGGGGAGAGCCAGCCGATCCAGCGCAGCCACACCGGCAGCGCCTCGAGCGGGTAGAAGGTGGCGGAGAACAGGAACAGGGGCATGATCACGAGCCGTTGCAGGGTGGCGAACTGGCCCTTGTCCTCCTTCAGGGAGGCCGCGAACGCCATGATCGGCGCGCCGACGGCGAGCCCTCCGAGCGTGGCGGTGAGGACCTGCACCCACGCCCACGGGCTCGAGACCACGCCGAACGCCAGCATCACCAGCAGGAACACGGCAGCCTGGAACACGAACCGCAGGCTCACGGCCGCGAGGTGGCCCAGGGCGATCTGCGCCGGAGACAGCGGAGTGGCCTGCGCCGCGTAGTACGTGCGCTGCCACTGGAACCCGCCCATCACCGGGTAGGAGAACTCGACGGACGCGGTCATCAGCGCACCCGAGGCCAGCAGCGCCGGGGCGATGAACGCGACGTAGGAGACCCCGCCCAGGGCGTCCTGCGGCATCCCGCCGCCCATGAGCTGGGCCAGGCCCAGGCCCATGGCCAGCAGGTAGAGCACGGGCTCGCCCAGGGCACCGACGATCAGCACCATGCCGTAGCGACGCATGGACCGCAGCTGGTGTTCGGCGAAGTACAGGGCGCCGCGGCGCTTCACGCGCTCCGCGGACTCCGCCGCGGTGACCGGTGCGCGCAGCGGCTCGGCGGGCGTGGTGGGGGACGGCACGGGTCAGTCCACCAGGGTGCGGCCGGTGAGGATGAGGAACACGTCCTCGAGGCTCGCGCGGCGGGTCAGCGTGGTGACGGGGGCGGGCAGGGCGCCCTCGTCGACGAGGCGCTGCACGACGTCGTGCAGGTCGTCCGCGCGTCGGGCGTAGACGAGGACGCGGTCCGGGAGGACCTCGACGCGGTGCACGACGCCGTCACCCGCGTGGGCCTGGACGGTGCGGGCCGCGGCCTCGTTGCGGTCCGCGCCGAAGCGCGCCTCGAGGACCTCCTGGGAGGCATGCTCGCGGATGAGCTCGGCGGGGGTGCCGGCGGCCATGATCTCGCCGCCGTCGACGACGACGAGCCGGTCGCACAGCTGCTCCGCCTCGTCCATGTGGTGCGTGGTCAGCAGCAGCGTGGTGCCGCGTTCCTTGAGCCGGTAGAGGCGGTCCCACAGGATGTGGCGGGCCTGCGGGTCCAGGCCCGTGGTGGGCTCGTCGAGGAGGAAGAGGGCCGGCTCGTTGACCAGGGCGCGGGCGATCACGAGCCGCCGCTTCATGCCGCCGGAGAGGTCGGTGACCTTGGCGTCCGCCTTCTCGGTGAGCTGGGCGAAGGCCAGCAGCTCCTCGGCCTTGGGCCGCAGGTACGAGTAGGGCAGGCCGAA
>NZ_JBFBBE010000350.1:0-1429 GCF_040682555.1 Streptomyces sp. NPDC051172 | reverse complement strand
GAGGTCGATCCCGGCGACGTCGCCGGCGGGCGTGCCCGAGGGCAGGTAGCCGCCGGCGGTGCTCAGCCCGCACCCGGACAGGACCAGGGAGGCCGCCAGGCCGAGCGCGGCGAGCACGGCACGAGCGGGGGTCCGGCCGCGGCGGCGGGACGGGAGGGTCGCGCGCGGGGTGGTCATGCGAGCCCCCTCGGGGTGGCCAGCGTCTCGACGAGGCGGCCGATCCACTCGATCATCAGGGCGAGGGCGGCCACGAGGATCGCCCCCGAGACGAGCAGCGGGAAACGGAACAGGACGATCCCGGTCTGGATGAGCAGACCGAGGCCGCCCGCGTCGATGAACGTCGCGAACGCCCCGGTGCCCACCAGCAGCACCAGGGCGGTCCGCAGACCCGCCATGATCACGGGCAGGGCCAAGGGCAGCTCCACCCGGAGCAGGGTCTGCAGCGGCGACATGCCCATGCCGCGGGCCGCCTCGACGACGGTGGGGTCGACGCCCCGCAGCCCGGCCAGGGTGTTGGCCAGCACGGGCAGGAACGCGTAGAGGGACAGTGCCAGGACGGCGACCCGGAAGCCGAACCCCCACGCCATGGCGAGCAGGACGATCACACCGATCACGGGAGCGGCCTGGCCGGCGTTGGCCAGCCCCATGGCGACGGGGGTGAACCGCCGGGCGGCGGGGCGGCTCAGCAGCACGCCGAGCGGGACGGCCGTCGCCACGACCAGAGCGGTGGACACGCCGACGAGGGCCAGGAGCTCGGCTGTGAGGCGCAGCACGGTGGGCCAGGACAGCAGCCGGGCCTCGACGTCGTCGAGGGCGGCTCCGCGCACCCAGACGGTCCACCCGATCAGCAAGGCGCCCACCAGCAGCGGCAGGCCGATCAGGAGCAGGCGGTCCTCGGCGGAGGCCCCACGCAGCCGGGCGATCATGGCCGAGCCTGCTCGCCGCCGGCGCGGACGTGCGCGCGCAGTGTCGGATAGTCGAGCAGACCGATGACCGTGCCATCACGGACCACGGCGATCTCCTCCGTCGGGGCCGTGACCAGCGCCGCGAGGGCCTCGCTGATCGGGGTGGCCGCGTCGAGCACGGGCCCGCCCGGCAGCGTGCCCGTCGGGTGGTGTGCGATCGGGCGCAGCGGCAGCGAGTCGACCGACCGCAGCCCCAGCCGCTTGAGCCCCGCCCCCGACCCCACGAAGTCGGCCACGAACTCGGTGGCCGGCCGCGCCAGGACCTCTTCGGGGGTGGCGTACTGGGCCACGTGCGCGCCGGGTTCGAGCACCAGGATCCGGTCGCCCAGGAGCACGGCCTCGTCCACGTCGTGGGTGACCATCACGATGGTCTTGCCCACCCTGGCCTGGATGTCGAGCATCTCCTGCTGCAGGCGCTTGCGGGTGAGGGGGTCCACGGCGCCGAAGGGCTCGTCCATGAGCAG
>NZ_JBFBBE010000349.1:0-1432 GCF_040682555.1 Streptomyces sp. NPDC051172 | reverse complement strand
ACGTTGAGTGCCGCGGTCGCATACGATCCCGCCATGGTGGGCGCACTCGCCGCCGCATAGAGCACTCGCGTGATCTGCGTGCTCCCGACAGCGTACCCCAACACCCCCTGAGCGAATACGAGCCCGAGCAGGGCAACGGGGTTCGTCGCGAAGAGCGCCAACGCGACCCACCCGAGCACAAGAACGCTTCCACCGCCCACGATGACGATTCCGGGTCGGGCATCCGACAGGCGTCCCGCAACGGTGACTCCGATGAAAGAGCCGACGCCGAAGAGCACAAGCGCTACCGACACCCACCACTGGCTCATGCCGGAGGTATCCGTAACAATCGGCGCAAGGAAGGTCAGCGTCGCGAAGGTTCCGGCGTTCACCAGGGCAGCCAGCAGCATCGTCAGAAGGAGGCGCGGGGAGGCAAGCTGGGCTAGCTCCACCCGCAGCGAGGTCGAGAACGACTCCTCCCTTGGCGAGTCGTCAGCTTGAGCGGTGAAGCCCGCGGCGATGCCGATCGCAGCGGGGACGCAGAGAAGAGCGATCGCCCAGAACGTCGACTGCCAGCCGAGTGCCGTACCAAGCAGAGTACCCGCGGGCACGCCGGCGACGGTTGCGACGGTGGTGCCCGCCAGCAGAATCGCCACGGCCCGACCTTTGGCGTCGGGTGCCACGAGTTTCGTCGCCGCACCCAGCGCGACCGCCAAGAAGCCTGCGTTGACGACCGCCGCGATCACACGCGTGATGAACAGAACAGTGAAGTCCGGTGTGAGTGCCCCGACTACATGGGACAGCGCGAACACGATCACACAACCCAAGAGTGTCGCTTTCACGGGGAGGCGACGAGTGAGCGCGGCCATCGCAGGTGCGCCGATCACCATCCCTGCCGCGAACGCCGATGTCAGGAGACCAGCTGTCCCCACGGAAACGCCGAAGTATGCGGAGATGTCCGGCACGAGGCCGGCGAGCATGAATTCGGAAGTACCCATGGCGAAGACCACCAGGGCAAGAAGATAGAGAGCAAAAGGCATCGAGATAGCTCCGAAGCGAGAGTACGAACAAGAGAACGTCTCGTCACCACGGTCAGCGCCCAAAGGACACCCGAATGTCGTGCTGCGCGCAGCACTGAGCGGCAGAGAGCTAGGGGCTCAGCGGAGGTGAGGGGCTGACGGCGTGACCGAAAGCCCCTGAGTGTCCGATTCAGGGCTCGACATACGCCTCATCGTAGCAGTCTGCGTCGCCACCCCCAAAGAACGTCAACAACCTCATGGCCAGCAACAGCTAACTACATCCGCCACCTCACGCTCGCTGCCCTCGCCTACCTCCTGACTGAGGTCCAGCACATGCCCCCTTGACAGTGACTGGCACGATCACGCACCACCGGCGGTGGGCCGTTCAGGGGAAGACGCGGCGAGCCACCGAGTGGCGACGGACTCATCGGTCA
>NZ_JBFBBE010000348.1:0-1436 GCF_040682555.1 Streptomyces sp. NPDC051172 | reverse complement strand
CGATGCCCGCCAACTCCAGGGCGCGGCTGTTGACCCAGGCGCCGTGATGGTCACGGTTGGGCATCCATCACCCAGGGGGCGCGGGACATCGACTCCACGCCGCCGGCCACGACGACGTCGGCCATCCCGGAGCGCACCATCGCGGTGGCGATGCCGATCGCGGACATGCCGGACGCGCAGAGGCGGTTCACGGTGATGCCCGGGACGGTGTCCGGGAAGCCGGCCAGCAGCCAGGCCATGCGGGCGACGTTGCGGTTCTCCTCGCCGGCGCCGTTGGCGTTGCCGAGGATGACGTCGTCCACGACCGACGGGTCGATGCCGGCGTCCTCGATCACGGCCTTGACGGTCAGGGCGGCGAGGTCGTCGGGGCGGACGGAGGAGAGGGCACCGCCGTACTTGCCGACGGGCGTGCGGCGACCGCCGACGAGCAGGGCCTGGGACTGTGCGGACATGGAGACTCCTTGAGTGACCGACGACGGGGCGGGCGCGGCGAATTACCGACCGTGCGTTCAGGTACATTATCCCGGGCCGGTGTGACGGGGGACAACTGCGGGGGGGGGGTGTGACGGGGCGGAGGCGGGAGTGGCCGCGGTGCCCTCAGTGCTCGCGCGCTGCCTCGAGCAGCGTGCCGATGCGCGCGATCGCCTCGCGCGCGAAGGCGCGCGTTTGCGTATATCCCTGCCGGACGAGGGCCTGGTCCAGGGCGTCGATCTACCTCTCATGGGGGCGCGGTGTTCTCCCGGAGGTCCGGCTCGGCGGCCGCGACACCTCGTCCTGCGCCGTCGGTCAATGTCGGTGCGCGCCGGGTCAACGCGGGCGCCCACCTCCGCTATACCGTGACGTGCATCACTCTCCCTGCAAACCTGGAGGCGCCATGTCCACCGAGAACCCCCAGACCCACCACGCCGACGTCCTCGTGATCGGTGCCGGCTCGGCTGGCTGTGTCCTGACCCGTCGCCTGCTCGATGCTGGCCGGCGCGTCGCCCTCGTCGAGGCCGGTGAGCATGACGTCAACCCGGACATCGACGACGTCTCCCGCCTCGGCTTCCTGTGGGAGACCGACGTCGACTGGAACTACCGCACCACGCCCCAGCCCGAGCTCGACGGCCGCCGCGTCCACCTGCCCCGTGGCAAGGTCCTCGGCGGCTCGCATGCGCTCAACGCGGCCATCTGGGTGCGCGGCGACCGCTGGGACTACGACACCTGGGCCGGCGAGCTCGGCTGCGCCGGCTGGGCCTGGGACGACGTCGCCCCCTACTTCCGGGCCATCGAGGCGTACCCGGAGGGCGACCCCGCGACCCGCGGCCGCGAGGGGCTGCTCGACATCAGCACCGACTACCCGCACCACCCGATCCAGCAGGCCATGTACGACGCCACCGTCCAGGAGGGCATCCCGGAGAACCCGGACTACAACTCCGGAGACGTCGAGGGCGTCG
>NZ_JBFBBE010000347.1:0-1438 GCF_040682555.1 Streptomyces sp. NPDC051172 | reverse complement strand
CCGCTCCACCGCGCGTCGCTCATCCAGCACGGTGTCCTCACCGGAGGCGATGCGCTCGATGCGCTCCGCCAGGGCCTGCTGCTCAGCCCGCAGGGCGGCCAGCCGGCGGGAGGTGTCCGGGTCGGTCTCGAGGGCCAGCTGATGGAGCGCGGTGAGGAGGGAGACGAGGCGGGACTCGGTGACGCTCGCGCGCGGTGCGAGGAGCTGCTCGACGACGCGGAGCCCCTGCCGCGCGGCCGGCGTCAGCTCGTAGACCTCCTCGCGGGCCTCGTCCGCGATGCGCCGCTCGAGCAGTCCCGCCTGCCGCCAGTCCTCGCAGTACGCCTTGGCTGTCCGCCCCGAGAGGTCCAGGTGGTCCCGCAGGGTGTCGAGCTCGGCGTCGAGGGCGTCATGCAGCTCGTGCGTGGGCAGGCTCGCGTTCGGGGCGCCCAGATGGGTGGCGAGGACGCCGGCCACGAGGGGCAGGGAGTCCATGCGCAGCATGCGCAGGGCGACGTCGTCCTGCACGAGGCGGTGGACCCGGAGCGCCTGGGCGAGAGAGGACATGGGACCAGTGTTCCAGGTGGGTGTCAGTCCAGGTCGTTCGCCGGCAGCCTCACTCCCACGGCACGGGCGTCGTCGTGCCGTTCTCCCAGTCCTGGCGGAGCATCGCATAGGCCACGGAGGCCACCGGCTCCCCACCCTCCACGGGCCAGCCCCGCCGGTAGTGGGCCTCCTTGACCCAGCCGGCCCGCTGGAAGGTGCGGAGCATCGGCGAGTTGTCCTCGCGGGTCTGGCCCTCGAACCGGTCGACGTCCGGCATCGTCTCGAACACGTGACGGGTCAGCGCGGTGAGGATCTCGACGCCGAGGCCTCGGCCGCGGAACCGCTCGGCCACGCGCAGGTCGAAGAGGGGAGTGGGGTCGGTGAGGTCCTCGAGGCGCACGACGCCGACGCGACCGTGCACGTCGTGCTCGATCCAGAAGGTGCGGTTGTCCTCGTCGCCCCAGCCGCCGTCGTCGATGGCCGCGTCGACCTGCTCCCGGCTGGGGTGCGGGCGCATGTGGAACGGCCACGCGTTCCCGGTGAGGAGGGCGATGAGCGCCTCGCGGTCCGGGCCGGCGGGGTCCAGCAGGGTGAGGGTGGTGGTCATCACTGCATCGTAGAGGAGAGCACCCGGGACGGGGGCCAGGCGAGGGTGCCGGGGGACGTGCTGGGGGAGGGGCGCATCGCACGCCGCCACCGGTGCCGCAGCCTGGTTGGCCCTCACG
Organism: Streptomyces sp. NPDC051172; assembly: GCF_040682555.1. Taxonomy (NCBI): domain Bacteria; kingdom Bacillati; phylum Actinomycetota; class Actinomycetes; order Kitasatosporales; family Streptomycetaceae; genus Streptomyces; species Streptomyces sp. NPDC051172. The sequence continues at coordinate 188 of NZ_JBFBBE010000347.1, read as the reverse complement.
GGCGGGTTCTCGCCGGCGGACGCCGGCAGGGGACGCACTCGTTGAATCGGGATCGCCGCGTTCACGGCGGCGGGGCGCTCGTCCTCCAACGCTTCGGTGTAGGCCAGCCGGGTGTGCCCATCGATCGCCGAGTGCAGGGAGGTGTACCCCACCTTCGCGCCGGGTCCATGCTTGGCGGCCCGTACGGC
>NZ_JBFBBE010000346.1:0-1441 GCF_040682555.1 Streptomyces sp. NPDC051172 | reverse complement strand
GGCGTGCCGCGGGCGTCAGCTCGATGCGGATCTGACGCTCGGCCAGCCGGGAGCGCAGGTCGTTGAACTGCAGCTCCACAATGTCCTGGATCTGTTCACGACCCAGCGGCGAGAACACCACGATGTCGTCCACCCGGTTGAGGAACTCGGGACGGAAGTGGGCGCGCAACTCACCGAGCACACTGTTTCGCACGTCGTCGGGGATCGAGCCGCCATCGAGGCCCAACAGGTGATGGGCACCGATGTTGGAGGTCATGATGAGGATGGTGTTGCGGAAGTCGACGGTGCGTCCCTGGCTGTCGGTGATGCGGCCGTCGTCGAGGACCTGCAGCAGCGTGTTGAACACGTCCGGGTGCGCTTTCTCGATCTCGTCGAAAAGGACCACGCTGTACGGGCGGCGGCGCACCGCCTCGGTCAGCTGCCCTCCCTCCTCGTACCCGACATACCCGGGAGGTGCACCGACGAGCCGGCTGACGGTGTGACGTTCCTGGTATTCGCTCATGTCCAGCCGGACCATCGCCGACTCGCTGTCGAACAGTGCTTGCGCGAGCGCTTTGGCCAGTTCGGTCTTTCCCACTCCGGTGGGGCCGAGGAAGATGAACGAGCCGATGGGTCGGCGCGGGTCGCGGATGCCGGAGCGGGCACGGATAATCGCGTCGCTGACGAGCGTGATGGCCTCATCCTGACCGACCACCCGCTCCTTGAGGGTGGCGTCCAGGCTGAGGATCTTGTCGCGTTCACCTTCCTTCAGCCGGGCCACGGGGATCCCCGTCCATGCTGCGACGATCTCGGCGATCTCGTCCTCGGTGACCACCTCCCGCAACAGCCGCTGCCCGCCTTGCTTGGAGGCGAGACGCTCCTCCTCGGCGCGCAGGCGTCGTTCCACGTCAGCGATAGCCCCGTACCTCAGTTCAGCGGCACGGTTGAGGTCGTAGGAGCGCTCCGCTTCCTCCGCCTCCCGCCGCAGCCGCTCCAGCTCACCGCGCAGCTCCTGGACCTTGCGGATCGCTTGACGCTCCGCCTCCCACTGGGCGCGCTTGGAGTCCGCCTCCGCCTTCAGGTCGGCCAGCTCCCGGCGCAGCTCCTCCAGCCGGTTCTTGCTGGCAGGGTCCGTTTCCTTCGACAGCGCCGCTTCCTCGATCTCCAGGCGGGTCACCCGCCGGGTCAGCTCGTCGAGCTCAGCGGGCATTGAGTCGATCTCGGTTCGCAGACGCGCGCAGGCTTCGTCGATGAGATCGATGGCCTTGTCGGGCAGGAACCGGTCGGTGATGTACCGGTGGGACAGGACGGCGGCAGCGACCAGTGCGCTGTCCTGGATGCGGACACCGTGGAAGACCTCCAGCCGTTCGCGCAGGCCGCGGAGGATGGAGATCGCGTCCTCCACGTCAGGTTCCTCGACCATCACCGTCTGGAACCGGCGTTCCAGGGCAGCGTCCTTCTC
>NZ_JBFBBE010000345.1:0-1441 GCF_040682555.1 Streptomyces sp. NPDC051172 | reverse complement strand
GAGTACCGGGCCACGGTGGCGCAGTGGAAGGCCCAGGAAGCTGCCAGGCGGCCCAAGCCCGCGAAGCTGGCCACGAACCAGCGACTGCACGACTACGTCCAGGCACGGCTGAACGGGATGGTCCTGGGCCCCGATGGCGTGGCCGTGCCGGGACCGGTCGGGGCCGGTTTCAAGGGGCGGAAGATGAAACCACGCCGGGCGGATCGTCGGTGGTCCACGGCGTGGAGTCCTGAGCAGATCAGCCGCCGGCTGCGCCTGGAGTTCCCGGATGATGGGTCCATGCGGATCTCTCACGAAGCGATCTACCAGTCGCTGTTCATCCAGGGGCGTGGGGCATTCAAGCATGAGCTCGTCGCGTGCCTGCGCACCGGGCGGGCTCTGCGCGAGCCGCGGGCACGTTCCCGGAACAAGCCCCAGGGCCATGTCACCGAGGATGTGGTGTTCAGCAAGCGCCCACCCGAGGCCGCTGATCGTGCTGTGCCCGGGCACTGGGAAGGGGACCTGATCATCGGGACCGAGCGTTCAGCGATCGGGACTCTGGCCGAGCGCAAGAGCCGGGCCACGATCCTGGTCCACTTGCCCCGCCTGCAGGGATGGGGTGAGCGGCCGCCGGTGAAGAACGGGCCGTCGCTGGGTGGGTACGGGGCCGAGGCGATGACCGCGGCCCTGATCAAGGCGATGGCGACGGTGCCGGAGCAGCTGCGTCAGAGCTTGACGTGGGATCGGGGCAAGGAGCTGGCCGGGCATGTCCAGTTCACGATGGCCACGGGCACGAAGGTGTTCTTCGCTGACCCCCACTCGCCGTGGCAGCGGCCGACGAACGAGAACACGAACGGGGTGCTGCGGCAGTACTTCCCCAAGGGCACGGACCTGTCGAGGTGGTCGGCCCAGGACCTCGCAGCAGTCGCGTACACGCTGAATAACAGGCCCAGGAAGGTCCTGGACTGGAAGACTCCCGCAGAGGTTTTCGCCGAGCAGCTAAGCTCGCTCACGAGGAACGGTGTTGCAACGACCGGTTGAACCCGCCCAGTACGTCAGTTTGGCCTACTCGGACGCGCTCATCACCGCGGGGGTGACGGCCTCGGTGGGCACCGTGGGCGACTCGTACGACTGTCAGTCTCTGAGGGCCGGATTCCGCGAGGATGAGGAAGTCCTGGCCGTGGTGCTCTGACCCATCTCTACGATTGACCCACTTGGTGTCTTGGCGTTGATCTGTCGGGCCCGCGGCCGGGCACGTACGACCACTGCCGCCGGTCCGGGCGTGACCTGATAGGAGCCTGGAGCATTTTCGTGACCGTGTCCCCGTGACAGTCCTGTCCGCCCACCGGCGTCGGTGCCGCCCCCGCACCCGTAGCCGAAGGACAGCCTCGTATATGAGCCAGATCGCCCCCACCCGTTCCGGTCACGTCGTGATCGGCGTGGACACCCACAAGCACATCCA
>NZ_JBFBBE010000344.1:0-1443 GCF_040682555.1 Streptomyces sp. NPDC051172 | reverse complement strand
CACGGCCTTGCCGGGGAACGACAGGTCCCGGGCCACGGGCGCGGGCGGGACGTAGGGGCCGGAGCCGCGGTGCAGCGTGCCCTTGGCCTCGTGCTCGGCCACGAGCTCGCGCACGAGGCCGTAGAGCCCGGCCACGTGCCCCTCGCCGGACAGGTGCGCGGCGATGTAGCCCTCCGGGTCCACCACCACGAGGGTGGGCCACGCGCGCGCCGAGTACGCCTGCCACGTGGTCAGCTCGGGGTCGTCCAGCACGGGGTGCTCGATGGCGTAGCGCTCGACGGCGGCCGCGAGCGCGTCCGGGTCCGCCTCGTGCTCGAACTTGGGCGAGTGCACGCCCACCGTGACGAGCACGTCCGCGAACTCCTCCTCGAGCGGGCGCAGCTCGTCCAGGACGTGCAGGCAGTTGATGCAGCAGAACGTCCAGAAGTCGAGGAGGACGACCTTGCCGCGCAGGTCCTCGAGGGCCACCTGCTCGCCGCCGGTGTTCAGCCAGCCGCGGCCCACGAGCTCGGACGCGCGCACCCGGGTGGCCGCGCGCGGCACGGCGGCGGGGGCGTCAGCGGACGGGGCGGGGTTCGGGGTCTGCGGTGCGGTCATGCCCACCATCATGGCGCACGCCCCGGACGCGTCAGCCGTGAGCGGACGCCGGCGGCGTCACAGGGGGAAAGACGACGCCGCCGGGCGGGTCCGGCTCAGTCGGCGGCCAGGGCGGCGGCCAGCATCTCCTCGGCGATGAGCGTGAACTCCTTGCGCCCGGCCTCAGGCCGGCCCACGAAGGAGACCATCACCACGGCGTCGGAGGTGACGGCGGTGAGCACCTGGGCTGTGAGCTGGGGCTCGGACTCCGAGGCCAGGGTCCGCTCCCACACGAGGGCGGACTGCGCGGGGGTGCCGTCGGACAGCGGCGCGTCGGAGACCTCGAGGCGGTAGTCGACGGTCGCGTCCCCCTCCTGCACGGTCATGGTCATCTCGCGGCAGTCGGCGCGCAGGGCATTGACGGTCTGGATGTGCCGCTCGACGTCCTGGCGGCCCTGGCCCGTGAGCCGGGCGACCTCCACGGTGCCCGTGCCCGTGAAGGTGTCGGCGCCGACGTCCACGCGCGTGGCCTCGGCCCCGTCGAGGGCGATCGGGGAGAAGTCCAGGGCGGTCAGCGGCGCCTTGCACTGCGCCGGCTGCACGGTGGTCCGGTCCGCGTCCGCGCGCCGGTCCCGGAAGTCCTCGCGGGCCGCGTCGATCTCCTCTGCCGTGGCGGCCCGCTGGCGGACGAAGCCGAACGTGGCCGCACGCTCGGCCGCGGCCTCCGCCATGCGCGCGTCCTGACGGTCGCCCAGGCCGAGCCCCTCCGGGGCCGCCGCCTCCGTGGGCGCCGCGGTGCCGGCGTCGTCATGGACTCCGTCTGCGGGCACGGACGCGGCGGCCGGATCGCCGTCCCCGGCCCCGCAG
>NZ_JBFBBE010000343.1:0-1451 GCF_040682555.1 Streptomyces sp. NPDC051172 | reverse complement strand
CTTCGCCCACGGCTGGTGGCAGCTCGGGTTCATCCTCGGCGCGGTCGTGCTGCCCTACGTCGCCGTCGTGCGCGTGAACAACACCGGCCCCCAGCAGGCCGGCACCCTGCGCGCCGTGCCCGCCCAGGGACCGGCCCTGGCCCCCCGCCCCGACGACACGGCGGCGCCCGAGCCGGTCGTGCTCACCGGCGACCTCGTGGACGACCCGCGCGACCGTGCGCCCCGGGCGCTGGGCCGAGGGTCCTCGTCCGCCGGCGGTCCCGGCCTGCCCGGACGGGGCGCCGCGTGACCGGCGCGGTCCCGGGTGAGCCGGGCATCGACCTGCTGGGCGCCCTCGCGTCCGGCCGCCTCGACCCCGCCGCCGGTGCCTCCACCGCCCGATCCCCGCACGCCGCCGCGGACGGGCCCGAGCGGCCGGTCTGCTCGCGTCGCGGCTGCACCGCGGAGGCCGCCTGGGCCCTGGAGTGGAACAACCCGCGCGTCCACGCCCCGGACCGGGTGAAGACCTGGCTGGCCTGCGCGGACCATCGGTCCTTCCTGGACGACTTCCTGAGCGCCCGCGGCTTCCTGCGGCGCTCCCGCCCGCTCGACCCGCCCGCCACGGAGGCGCCCGAGGTCGACACGCCCGAGACCCCGCAGGAGCCCCCGCGCCCATGAGCACCCCCGCCCCCATGACGGCCCCGACCGCCCGCGACGCCCAACGCCTGCCTCCCCTGCGCTTCGGCTTCCTCGCCACCGGCCCGTGGATCCTCGGCTTCGTGGTGTGCGTCCTCTTCGCATTCCTGTGCCACGCGCTCGCCCAGTGGCAGTGGGACCGCCGCGTGGAGGTCCAGCACCGCGTCAACCGCGTCCTGGAGAACTACGACGACGACCCGGTCCCGTTCGCCGCGGCCTCCCGGCTGTTCACCGCGTTCCAGACCGAGGACGAGTGGACCCCCGTGACACTGACCGGCGAGTACCTCGTCGACGAGACGCTCATCGTCCGCAACCGTCCCCGCGCCGGCCAGCCCGGCTACGAGGTGCTCGTGCCGTTCCGGACGGACGAGGGCCCCGTCGTCGTGGTGGACCGCGGCTGGCTCCCGGTGGGCAACAGCCCGGGTCGTCCGGACGCCGTGCCGACCCCGCCCGCCGGCCACGCCGAGGTCGTGGTGCGGGTCAAGCCCGGGGAGCCGGCCCTGGACCGCGACGCCCCGGACGGCCAGGTGCCCTCGATCGACCTCGCCGAGATCGCCGACACCGTGGGCGGGCCCGTGGCCGGGACGGCCTACGGGATCATGGTCACGGAGGACCCGGCGGTGGGGTCGATGCCGCAGAAGCTCGTCGAGCCCACCCTGGACGAGGGCCCGCACCTGTCCTACGCGATCCAGTGGTACCTGTTCGCGGCCATGGGCTTCGGGGTGTGGGGGTACTCCGCGTGGATGCGCGCCCGCAACGATCGGGCCGACGCCCTC
>NZ_JBFBBE010000342.1:0-1453 GCF_040682555.1 Streptomyces sp. NPDC051172 | reverse complement strand
GGGGCGTTCACCCCGAGGGCGTGGACGGCGGCGCTCGCTCCGCTGAGGCCGAGCAGGCGGCGGCGGCTGAGGGTCGGGGAGGGGGAGGACATCGTGGGCTTTCGTGCGTGGGTCGGGTCCGGCCCGGGGGGGGGCCGGCCTGTCGCACCGTAGGGGCGCGGTGTGAACGGCGAGCGAGCGTGCGGTGGCCGCCCGGGAACGGGACGGGGTCGGCCGGTGCGTTCCGCGGACACCGACCTCACGTCGATCCGCCCGGGTCCTGAGCAACGCCGGTTGAGTTGTCACGGGTCTTCGCGCCCAGGACCCGCGACAAGTCAACCAGCGTTGCTTCGGGCGGCAGAGCCGGGGCCGCCAGCTCCTCTGGTGAATCCGCGCCCGGCGCCCCGGCAGAATGACCCCATGGCATCCCCGCAGCCCCCCGCCTTCGGCCCCGTCCTCCACCACCGCGCCCACGGCATGGCCCCCGGCGACGCCATCTCCCCGCCGCTGGTGCACGCCTCCGCGTTCCACCTGCCCGGGTCCGGTCCCGACGGCGCCCCCGTCGCCCCCGGTGCGGACGTCGCCTTCCAGTACGCCCGCTGGGGCACCCCCACCTGGGCTGCGCTCGAGGCCGCCCTCGGCGTGCTCGAGGACGCCGACGTCGCCGTCGTCCCCTCCGGCATGGCGGCCATCGCCGCCGCCCTGCTGCCCGTGCTCCGCCCCGGCGACCGCGCCCTGCTGCCCTCGGACGGCTACGGCGCCACCCGCGCCCTCGCCGCCGAGCACCTCGTGCCCGCCGGCGTCCACGTGGACTTCGTGTCCACGCCGGGCCTCGCGGACGCCGACTTCTCCGCCTACGACCTCGTGTTCGTCGAGACCCCCTCCAACCCCGGGCTGCGCGTCGCGGACCTGGCCGACGTCGCTGCCCGCGCCCACGCGAACGGGCGGCGGGACGGGAAGGGGGCGCTCGTCGTCGTGGACAACACCTCCCTGACCCCGCTGGGGCAGCGGCCGCTGGACCTGGGGGCGGACGTCGTCGTCGCCTCGGACACGAAGGCCCTCAACGGGCACACCGACGCCCTCGGCGGGCACGTCGCGTCCCGCGACCCCGAGCTGATGGCGCGCGTGCGTGGCTGGCGCACCCTGGCCGGCGGGATCCTCGGCACCCACGAGGCCTGGCTGATCCACCGCGGTATGGAGACCCTCGAGGTCCGCTTCGCCCGCATGTGCGCGACGGCGCTCGCGGTCGCCGAGCTCGCGGCCGGGCACCCGGCCGTGCGCGCGGTGGCCTACCCGGGGCTGCCGGACCACCCGGACGCGGCGATCGTCGCGCGCCAGATGACGGCGGCGGGCGGCGTCGTCGGGCTGGAGTTCGCGGACCGGGGCCTTCACCAGATCATCGAGCAGGTCACCGAGGACCGGGGTTTCCCACCAGTGCGAGTGCCACGGCTCCGCGGGTGTGCCCACCGTCGCC
>NZ_JBFBBE010000341.1:0-1456 GCF_040682555.1 Streptomyces sp. NPDC051172 | reverse complement strand
CAACGTCGCTTCCTTGCCGGGTGATCCTTTAGGATCCGGGGCTTGTGGCTCGTGATCATGTGGTGGGGGATGGCTTCCCGGAGCGGATACGGATCGGCGCGTTGACGCGGACGTTCACGCCGGAGCTGGTGGACTTCGCGATCGAGGAGGCCGGTGCGCGGGAACGCGCGGTGAAGTCGTTGCCCGCGCGGCTGGTGGTCTACTTCACCCTCGCGATGTGGCTGTTCACCTCGGTCGGGTACGGCGGGGTGCTGCGGGAGCTGGTGGAGCACTGGCCGCTCAAGCGGGGCGAGAAGTGGCGTCCGGCATCGACGGGGTCGCTGGCCAAGGCCCGCTCCCGGCTGGGAGCGGGGGCGCTTCGGGTGCTGTTCGACCGGGTGCGTGGAGCGCAGGGCACGCCGGCCACGCCGGGGGTGTTCTGGCGGAACCTGCGCCTGACCTCGCTGGACGGCACCACCTTCAGCGTGCCTGACAGTGCGGCGAACTCCGCCGCGTACACCCGGCCTGTGACCGGGGCCCGGCAGGGGCCCTATCCACAGGTGCGGCTGCTGGCCCTGGTCGAGTGCGGCACCCTGGCCGTGATCGCAGCGGTCTTCGACTCCCTCGCGATCGGCGAACGCACCCTGGCCACACGCCTGTTGCCGATGATCGAGCGGGGCACGCTGCTGCTGGCTGACCGGGGCTTCCCCTCCTATGACCTGTTCACCGCGGCCGCGGGCCGGGGCGCTGAGCTGTTGTGGCGCGTGAGCGCGTCGTTCACCCTGCCCGTCATCGAGGTACTTCACGACGGCACCTATCTCTCCCGCCTCAACGGGCCACGCGGACAGCGCATCACCGTCCGCGTGATCGAGTACACCGTGCACAGCACCGCCGAGGGCGCCGACGGCTCCACCACCGAGTCCTCGGAATTGTTCTGCCTGATCACCACCCTCCTCGACCCGGACACCGCCCCGGCCACCGAACTCGCCGAGCTCTACGCACGTCGCTGGACCAGCGAAACGATCTACCGGTCGATCAAGGTCGAGCAACGCGGCGGCCGCACCGCGACCCTGCGCTCCAACAGCCCCGAAATGGTCGCCCAGGAACTGTGGGCGATGCTCTGCGTCTACCAGTCCGTACGCCACCTGGCCACCGACAGCGCGACCCAGGACGGCATCCCACCAGCCCAGATCAGCTTCAAGCACGCCCTGCACGCCGCCCAGCGCACCGTCGGGGCGGACTTTCCCCCCTCGACGCCTGACCGCCAAGATCCGTGACATCGGCGCCGACCTGATCCGCACAGCCACCCGGCCACGACCCGGCCGCCGATCACCCCGCGCCACCAAGGCCCGACACGTCAACTGGCCCACGCTCCAACCAGATCAACCCGCCACCGAACGCGTCACCTACACCCTCCAGCTCCACCCACTCACACCACGACCGCAGTCATCCTGAAACGATCAAGGAAGCGACGTTG
>NZ_JBFBBE010000340.1:0-1473 GCF_040682555.1 Streptomyces sp. NPDC051172 | reverse complement strand
CCTGCTCGGCACGTAGGTGGTCTCGGTGGAGCGCGAGGGCCGCTCCCTGAAGGAGGCCGTGGACTCGGCGTTCGAGGTGTACGCGGCGGACCCGGAGCAGTACCTGTTCGCGATCGGCTCCGTGGTGGGCCCGCACCCGTTCCCCACGATGATCCGCGACTTCCAGTCCGTGGTCGGCCGCGAGGCCCGCGCCCAGTTCCAGGAGCGGTTCGGGGCGCTGCCGAGCGCCGTCGTCGCCGCGGTGGGCGGCGGCTCCAACGCGATGGGCGCGTTCACCGCGTTCCTCGACGACGCCGACGTCGCGCTCGTGGGCGTGGAGCCCGGCGGCCGCTCTGCGACCAAGGGCGAGCACGCGATGACCATGACCCAGGGCCGCGACGGCGTCCTCCACGGCATGGCCACCCTCGTCCTCGCCGACGACGACGGCACCCCGGACCCCGTGCACTCGATCGCCTCGGGCCTGGACTACCCGGGCGTCGGCCCGCAGCACGCCCACTTCGCGCGTGTCGGCCGTGTCCGGTACGTGGCCGAGGACGACGCGGCCGTGCTCGACGCGTTCCAGCGGCTCACGAGGCTCGAGGGCGTCATCCCCGCGCTCGAGTCCGCGCACGCCGTGGCGCACGCGATCCGCCTCGCCCCGCAGATGGGCCGGGACGAGCGGATCCTCGTCAACCTCTCCGGCCGCGGGGACAAGGACGTGGACTACGTGGCCGAGAAGCTCGGTCTCACGGGCGAGGCGGACGAGGTCGTGCGGTGAGCTGAGGCGGCGGCCCGGCGGCGTCCCCGGTCAGCGCGTAGCCTGACACGCGTGATGACCCTGATGTGGGGCGCCGTCGCCGCGTCCTCCCTGCTCGTGGGCGCCGTCCTGGCGACCCTGCGCCGCTGGCACATGGGCACGATCGGACTCGTGCTCGCCTTCGGCGCCGGCGCTCTGATCGCGTCCGTGTCCTTCGAGCTCGCGGAGGCGGGCGTGCAGGCAGCCGGGCCTGCCGCCGTCGGCATCGGGCTGGCGCTCGGCGCGGCCGCCTACTTCCTCGGCGACCGAGCGGTGGAGCGCTCCGCCGCGAGGTCCGGCGGCTCGTCCTCGGGCGCGGCGCTGACCGTGGGCGCGCTGCTGGACGGCATCCCCGAGCAGCTCGTGCTGGGCATCGGGCTGGCCGCGGGCGAGGGCGTGTCCCTCGCGCTGCTCGTGGCGATCTTCATGTCCAACCTGCCCGAGTCCATCGCCGCCACGGCCGACTCCCTCGACGGCGGCAAGACGCGCCGCCACCTGCTGATCCAGTGGTCGCTCGTGACGGTGGTCTGCACCCTGGCGACGTGGGGCGGCGGGCTGATCGCCGACGTCGCCTCCCCCGCCCTGACCGGCGGCATCCAGGGCTTCGCGGCCGGCGCCCTGCTGGTCATGCTGATCGACACGATGATCCCCGAGGCCCGCGAGAAGGGCGGGGAGAAGGCCGGGCTGCTGACCGTGGT
>NZ_JBFBBE010000339.1:0-1474 GCF_040682555.1 Streptomyces sp. NPDC051172 | reverse complement strand
TCGCCGGGCGCTGCCCAAAAGCAGCCGGGAACCGCCAAAAACACGGACAGGTCAGGCACTTGACCGGCCCCGTTCCTTCAGGGATGAATGCTTACGATGCCGAAGCGATCAATGAGTTCCGGCGTCGAGCACGAACCGTGTGCCCTCTCATCACTGGTTTTTCCACCAAGAGGTAAAGCACTGCCGACAGCGCAAGTGACACGACCAGCGCACAGCTCACCGCAAGGAGCGGACCGAGCTTTTCCCCGGCGAACTGCATGACAGCTATCAACGCCGTAAAGTGAATCAAGTAGAAAGCGTACGATACATCCCCGAGGAATATGCCGGACCGCGTGGCGAGCAGTGTTTTCTTTCCTTGGGTATCGGACGCTGCCGCCGCGAGAATGATCAACGCGAGAGGAAATGCGGAGATGGCCACCAGTTGGAACGGGTCGGCCATTGTCAGCCCCGCAGCATACGAGACCAGTAGAAGGAGAACGGCCATTAGAGTCCCGGGTGAACGTGTGGGACGCTCTTGATGGAGGCGCGCCAGAATGATCCCGAGCACGAATTCAGGAACACGTGTGATCGGCCAGAAATACACGAGCACCAGCTGCGCGGCCGACATTTCCTGCCCGAGGGGACCGCCGGCAGGGGTGCCGGCCAGCGAAAGGGACGCCAGCGGAACGGCCCAGATGGCGGCGAGACAGCAGGCCGCGGCGAGTGGGAGCCGGCCGACGGATATGCGTCTCAGCAGCGGCAAGAGCAGCGGGAAGACCAGATAGAAGGCGAACTCGCAGGTGAGCGACCAAGCGACGCCGTTTCCTCCGCCCGCTGGCATACGTGGAATCATGGTGTCCACGAGGAAGAGGTTGAAGAGGTCGTCCGAAAGCGTGATGTGTGCCCCCGGGGGCATGCGGGTCAGGCCGGCGAAATGCACCATCAGGATGATGCCGAGCCAGACTGCGGCGTGATTTGGGAAGATCTTGAAGAAACGTCTCTTCCAGAAGGCGACCGTGGAGTCGTTCTCACGTGAAGAATACGTCAGGACGAATCCGCTGAGGATGAAGAAGAAAGATACACCCATGGCTCCCAGGGGATACAGATACGAGAGATCGACCCCCGCTGCTGTGCCTCCGAAGAACGCGGCATGGCTGATGAACACTGAAAACGCTGCGGGGAACCTCAGCCCGGTGAGTGACGGAAGTCTTCCGTCTCCCTGTGGTGTCTGGGGCAAGTTCTTCTCCTTGGGTGCGTGATTTTCGCCGTCGGCAACGATGTTCGTGCGCGGGCACGGATACCGATGGAGCATTTCAAGACATCGAAAGGATCCCGGAAAAGCGTTACATACATCAAGGGGAGATCCGTGAGGATACCTGCAATTTTTTGTCAAATAATTTGGTGACTGCTCAGGTCGTTGATTACGCGTGAGCGGGTGGCAGCCAGGGGTTTCCGGCGAAGAGGTCGCGGAGCACGGTCAGGGGGTTGAGGTCGT
>NZ_JBFBBE010000338.1:0-1488 GCF_040682555.1 Streptomyces sp. NPDC051172 | reverse complement strand
GCAGGTTCATCCCCGTGTTCACCACGCTGCTCGCCCTCACCCTCGCGGCCGTGGCCGTGTGGGGCTACCTGTGGACCCAGACGCAGTACTACGTGGGGGCCAACGACGGCCGGATCGCCGTGTTCAAGGGCGTCTCCCAGCGGCTGGGCCCGCTCGAGCTGTCCCACGTGGACCGCCAGACCGACCTCCCGGTGGACGCGCTGCCCGCGTACGCACGCGACCGCGTGAACGCCGGCATGGCCGCCCGGGACGTGGACCACGCGGAGCAGATCGTCGCCGAGCTGCGCGACTCGCTGCACCCGAACGCCCCCGCCCCCGCCGGTGAGCCCTCCGAGCGGGCCCGGCCGAGCGCGACGCCGTCGTCGTCCTCCGCCCGCCCCTCGGACGCGTCCGGCTCCGCCGCGCCGACGAGCCCGGCGTCGTCTCCGAGCGCGACCGGAGGTGAGGCCCCGTGACCGAGGTGATCTCCCCCGCACGCCCGCGCCGGAACATCGAACTGGTCCTGCTGCTGGCCGCCCTGGCCATCGCCCTGGGGGCGGACCTGCTGGGCATGATCGGCACGGACGCCCCGCTGGACTCCACCGCCTGGGTGCCGCTGGGCATCTTCGGCGCCGCCACCCTTGTGCTGCACGTGGTCCTGCGGCTGCGGGCCCCCTACGCGGACCCGTTCATGCTGCCGATCACCGCCCTGCTCAACGGGCTGGGCCTGGCCATGATCCACCGGCTGAGCCAGGACGCCGCGATGGCCAACCCCACCTCGCAGCTCGTGTGGTCCGTCCTGGCCGTCCTGGTGGCCTCCGCCCTGGTGTTCCTGGTGCGCGACCACCGGGTGCTGCGGCGCTGGCCCTACCTGTTCCTCGCCGCGTCCGGCGTGCTGCTGCTCCTGCCGCTCGTGCCCGGGCTGGGCCTGAGCATGTACGGGGCGCGGATCTGGATCGACGTCGGCTTCGGCACCTTCCAGCCCGGCGAGATCGCCAAGATCACGCTGGCCATCTTCTTCGCCGGCTACCTCTCCGCGAACCGCGACCTGATCCTGCTGGCCGGCCGCCGCGTGGGCCCGGTGACCTTCCCCCGAGCCCGGGACCTCGGCCCGTTGCTGGCCGGCTGGCTCCTGGCGCTCGGCGTGCTCGTGTTCCAGCGCGACCTGGGCTCGGCCCTGCTGTTCTTCGGCATGTTCATGGCGATGCTCTACATCGCCACGTCCCGCGCCTCCTGGATCCTCCTCGGCTTGGGCCTGATCGCCTTCGGCGCGGCGCTGGCGTTCCTGTTCATGCCGCACGTGACCGCCCGGTTCGAGATCTGGCTGAGGGCCTTCGACCCCGAGATCTACCATCGCGACTTCGGCGGCTCCTACCAGGTGGTCCAGGGCCTGTTCGCGATGGCCTCGGGCGGGATGATGGGCACCGGCCTGGGCGCGGGCAACCCCACCCAGGTGCCGCTGTCCTTCTCGGACATGATCCTCACGGCCATCGGCGAGGAGCTCGGCTT
>NZ_JBFBBE010000337.1:0-1500 GCF_040682555.1 Streptomyces sp. NPDC051172 | reverse complement strand
AGCCTGCTGCAACGGGCTGACGGCCCGGCGGGCCGACGTCGTCCCGGCGAGCATCCGCGGTGCACCCTGCGTGATCTGGAGGCGGAGGTGCTGCGGGTGCGCGGGAGGCGAGGGACGCGGACCCTGCGGGCGGCCCTGCCGCTGCTCAGGGACGGCGCGGATTCGAGGGCCGAGACGCTCCTGCGACTGGCGCTGACCGACGCGGGTGTTGTGCCGGAGCCGGAAGTGAATCCGCTGCTGATGCTGAGCGACGGGTCCACCGTCCGGCCGGACCTGGTGTGGCGGGAGGCCCGCGTCTGCGTGCAGTACGAGGGCGATCATCACCGGACGGACCCGCAGCAGTGGCGCCGTGACATCGAGCGTGACCGCCGGATGCAGGCCGAGGGGTGGATCGTGCTGCGCGTGGCCGCCAGCGTCTTCACTCAGCGCGGCCTCGCCGCCCTGCTGCGCGACCTCGCCGCCCACCTGCGGCTCCCTCTGCATGCGTGAGCCAGACGAAACGGTCGCCGAGCCAGACGAATCGGCGGCAGGGGGGCGTGCGTACCAGCAGAAATCTCTGGCTCACGACGCCGGCCCCCGCTCGCGTCATCTCACACGAACGCGCCGACCCCCGTGATCTCGCGGCCGATGATCAGCCCCTGCACGGTCTCGGTGCCCTCGTAGGTGTGGATCGCCTCGATGTCCGCGAAGTGGCGAGCCACCTCGTTCTGGATGAGGATGCCGTTGCCACCGAGCAGGTCGCGCGCGTTCGCGGCGATGGACCGCGCGGCGCGCGTCGCCGAGTACTTGGCCAGGGACGCCATCGGCCCGGTGAGCCGCCCCTCGTCCTCGAGCCGGGTCGCACGCAGCACGAGCAGCTGCACCTGGGTGAGCTGGGAGAGCATCTCGGCCAGGCGGGTCTGCACGCTCTGGGCCGCCGCCAGCGGCCGGCCGAACTGGACGCGCTGCCCCGCGTAGTGCACCGCCGCCTCGTAGCAGCCCACGGCCTTCCCGAGGGCGGACCACGCGACCCCCACGCGCGTGGCGAAGAGGACGCGGGAGGTGTCCTTGAAGGAGCGGGCCTCGGGCAGGACGTCGGCGTCGGGCACGAACACGCCGTCGAGGGTGATGTGGGCCTGGTCGATGGCCCGCAGCGCGACCTTGCCCTTGATGACCTCGGCCGTGTAGCCCTCGGACTCCTGGCGCACGATGAACCCGCGGACCTTCTCGTCCTCGGCGCTGCGCGCCCACACCACGGTCACGCCGCCGGCGGCCCCGTTGCCGATCCACTTCTTGGCGCCGTTCAGCACCCAGCCGCCGGCGCCGTCGGGCCGCGCGGACGTCTCGAGGGACACCGAGTCCGAACCGTGCAGCGGCTCCGTGAGCGCGAACCCGCCCGGCAGCGTGCCGCGCGCCACCGGCTCGAGGTACCGCTCCTGCTGCTCCGGGCTCGCGCAGTGCACCAGGGCGCGCAGCACGAGCCCGCCCTGCACGGCCGCCGCGGCCGCCATCGATCCGTCC
>NZ_JBFBBE010000336.1:0-1507 GCF_040682555.1 Streptomyces sp. NPDC051172 | reverse complement strand
TCCAGAACCTGCAGCACGCCGACGGCCGCGCGGCCCTCGCCGGCGGTTCGGTGGCCGCGTGGTCCGGGCTCGACCCGATCATGGCGAAGGCCGAGGCCGAGGGCGCCCGCTTCCTGCACCGCGACCTCACCCTGAACACGTTCTCCGTCCTCAACGCCACGGAGTCCTTCCTCGAGGAGGACCCGGAGACCGCCCAGACCGTCCTGGACACGTACGAACGCGCCCGCGCCTGGGCGCTCGGCCACCCGGACGAGACCATCGGGATCCTGGCCGAGGCCGCGAAGATCTCTCCCGACGTCGCCCGCACCGTGATCCTCGAACGCACCAACGCGGACGTCAGCCCCGTGCCGGGCCAGGAGCTGCTCGACGCCCTGACGGGGGTCGGACGGATCCTGGTCGACACCGGGTCCGTCGACTACCAGCACCAGGTGGACGCCGCGCTGGCGAGCATCCTGGACACCCGTTTCGCCGAGGAGGCCATCCGATGAGCACCGCCCTGACCACCCCCGCCGCGACGACGGACCCCGAGGCGCGCGAGCGGTCGGATCGCCGCGACGACGGGGGGACGGGGGCACGCCGACGGCCGCGCCCCCGGGTGCTGGACCGGCCCGGCGCCCGGGCGGTGGTGGGCCTGGCCGTGCCCGCCGTCCTCCTGGTGCTGTGGTGGGCGGTGACGGCCGCCGGGCTGCTCTCCGCGGTGCAGCTGCCCTCCCCCGGCGCCGTGCTCAGCGCCGGCGTCAACCTGCTGGAGCGGGGCGACCTGTGGCTGCACGTCGGCATCTCCACCCAGCGCGTGCTGCTGGGCTTCCTGCTCGGCGCCGCACTCGGGCTGGCCGTGGGGTCCGCGCTCGGGCTGTCGCGGTGGGCGGACGCGCTGTTCGCCCCGCTGATCGGGGCGCTGCGCGCGGTGCCCTCGCTGGCCTGGGTGCCGCTGCTGATCCTCTGGATGCAGATCGGCGAGGAGTCCAAGGTCACCCTCATCGCGATCGGCGCGTTCTTCCCGGTGTTCACCACCGTCTACGCGGCCCTGCGCCATGTGGACCCGCACCTGGTGGAGGCCGGACGGGCCTTCGGCTACCACGGGCTGTCCCTGCTGCGGACGGTGCAGCTGCCCGCCGTGGTGCCGGCCGTGTTCTCCGGCCTGCGGCTGGCCCTGGCCCAGGCCTGGCTGTTCCTGGTGGCCGCGGAGCTGATCGCCTCCTCGATGGGCCTGGGCTTCCTGCTCACCGACTCGCAGAACAACGGGCGCACGGACCGGCTGATCCTGGCGATCATCCTGCTCGCCGTGCTCGGCAAGCTCACCGACTGGCTGCTCGGCCTGCTGGAGCGCCGGGCCCTGCGCCGCTGGGCCTGAGCCCGGCACGTCCGGCCGCCCCGCTGCCCGGTCAGCCCTCCTCGGGGACCTCGCCGGCCGACGTGTAGGCGGTCGGCGGGGTGCCGTTCACGAGCCAGTCGCCGGCCATGCGCACCTTGAACGCCGCCGGGTCGTGGGTGGCGAGGGTGCGGG
>NZ_JBFBBE010000335.1:0-1525 GCF_040682555.1 Streptomyces sp. NPDC051172 | reverse complement strand
GTCCAGCAGCGGCGTCTTCTTCACGAGGCCGCCGCGCGTGGCGAGCACGAGGTACGGGGCCCGGCCGTAGTCCACGAGCGGCTGGATCTGGGCGATCCGCTCGTCCGGCTGGAACGCGAGCAGGTTGGCCACGTGCTGGCCCTTCGCGTCGCGGCCGGCCTCGAGCAGCTCGTACGTCTTGATGCGGTACACGCGGCCGAAGTTCGTGAAGAACAGCAGCCAGTGGTGCGTGGACACGGTGAGGAAGTGCTCGACGACGTCGTCGCCGCGCAGCGTCGCCCCGCGCACGCCCTTGCCGCCGCGCGCCTGGGACCGGTACTGGTCGATCCGGGTGCGCTTGACGTAGCCGCCGCGGGTGATGGAGACGACCATCTCCTCCTCGGGGATCAGGTCCTCGATGGACATGTCCCCGTCGAAGCCGGCCATGATCTCGGTGCGGCGGTCGTCGCCGTGCTTGGCCACGATCTCGGCGAGCTCCTCGGAGATGACCTCGCGCTGACGCTGCGGGGACTCCAGGATCCGGTTGTACTCGGCGATCTTCGCCATGAGGTCGTCGTACTCGTCCTGGATCTTCCGGGACTCCAGGGCGGCGAGCTGGCGCAGCTGCATCTGCAGGATGGCCTGGGCCAGGACGTCGTCGATGTCCAGGAGCTCCTTGAGGGCCTCGCGGGCCACGTCCGCCGAGGCCGAACGGCGGATGGTCGCGATGACCTCGTCCAGCATGTCCAGGGCCTTGAGCAGGCCGCGCAGGATGTGCGCGCGCTCCTCGGCCTTGCGCTTGCGGAACGCGGTGCGGCGCACGATCACGTCGATCTGGTGCTTCACCCAGTGGTGCACGAAGCCGTCCAGGGACAGGGTGCGCGGCACGCCGTCCACGAGCGCGAGCATGTTCGCCGAGAAGTTCGACTGCAGCTCGGTGTGCTTGTAGAGGTTGTTCAGCACCACCTTGGCGACGGCGTCGCGCTTGAGCACGATCACCAGGCGCTGGCCGGTGCGGCCGGAGGTCTCGTCGCGCATGTCCGCGATGCCGTTGATCTTGCCGTCCCGCACCATCTCCGCGATCTTCGCGGCGAGGTTGTCCGGGTTGGTCATGTAGGGCAGCTCGGTGACCACGAGGCACGTGCGGCCCTGGATCTCCTCCACGTTGACCACGGCGCGCATGGTGATGGGGCCGCGGCCGGTCCGGTAGACCTCCTCGATGCCCTTGCGGCCCAGGATCTGGGCGCCCGTGGGGAAGTCGGGGCCGTGCACGCGGGCCAGGAGCGCCTCGAGCAGCTCCTCGCGGGTGGCCTCGGGGTGCTCGAGATACCACTGCACGCCCGCGGCCACCTCGCGCATGTTGTGCGGCGGGATGTTCGTGGCCATGCCGACGGCGATGCCCGACGAGCCGTTGACCAGCAGGTTCGGGTACCGGGCGGGCAGGACGACGGGCTCCTGCTGCTTGCCGTCGTAGTTGTCCTGCATGTCGACGGTGTCCTCGTCGATGTCCCGGACCATCTCCATGGCCAGCGGGGCCATCTTGGTC
>NZ_JBFBBE010000334.1:0-1531 GCF_040682555.1 Streptomyces sp. NPDC051172 | reverse complement strand
GCGTCGTCCCCCATCGTCCACGAGCCGAAGGACTCGCCGACGTCGGAGTTCAGGTCGATCTGCGGCGCGTGAGACACAGTGGAGTCCTCTCGGATCGGGCCCGGCTGAGGTGCCGGTCACACAATCTTGAGGCATGAGGGGGGATTGTTCAACAATCCTCGGCGCGTCCTGCTGGCGCTCACCCGCACCACACACCAACGCGGGTTGAATTATCGCGGGTGCCCCAGCCCGGGACCCGCGATAACTCAACCCGCGTTGCAGGCCGGGCCGAGCGACCTCACCGCAGCGGCGTGTGCTCCGGGTCCACGCGCTCGCCCTCGCGCACGGGCCCGGGTGCGGTGCCGCCGCCCCACGGGTCCCCGCCGAACTCCTCGCGCCCATGCTCGCTCAGCCAGCTCGCCAGCTCCGGGCCCGCGGGCACGATGCGCGTCGGGTTGATGTCCTCGTGCACCACGTAGTAGTGCTCCTTGATCTGCGCGAAGTCGATCGTGTCGCCGAAGCCCGGGGTCTGGAACAGGTCGCGCGCGTAGCCCCACAGCGCCGGCATCTCGGTCAGCTTGTTCCGGTTGCACTTGAAGTGCCCGTGGTACACGGGGTCGAACCGCACCAGCGTGGTGAACAGCCGCACGTCGGCCTCGGTGATCCGCTCCCCCATCAGGAAGCGGCGCGTCGTCAGGCGCTCCTCGAGCCAGTCCATCGCGGTCCACAGCCGCTCGTACGCGGCGTCGTACGCCTCCTGCGAGCCCGCGAAGCCGCACCGGTACACGCCGTTGTTCACCTCGGTGAACACGCGCTCGATCACCTCGAACATCTCGTCCCGCTCCGGCCCGGCGTCGGGGATCAGCTGCGGGGCGCCGTCGCGGTGGAACGCGGTCCACTCCGTCGAGAGGTCGAGGGTGATCTGCGGGTAGTCGTTGGTCACGACGCCGCCCGTCGGCACGTCGACGATCGCCGGCACCGTGATGCCCCGCGGATAGTCGGGGAACCGCGTGAAGTAGTTCTCCTGGATCCGCTCGGTGCCGAGCACGGGGTCCTTCCCGCCCTCGTCGAGGTCGAAGGTCCAGGAGCGCTCGTCGTGGGTCGGCCCCGGGGTGCCCAGCGAGATCGCGTCCTCCAGGCCGAGCAGGCGCCGCACGATGATCGTCCGGTTCGCCCACGGGCACGCCCGCGCCGCCACGAGCCGGTAGCGGCCCGCCTCGACGGGCCACGCCTCGGCCCCCTCGGTGAGCCCGCCGCCCACGCGGCCGACCGTGGACGGCTCGGCCACGGGCAGGGCCCGCACGGCCTCCGGGTCCGCCACGATCCGGTCCGCGATGTAGTTCGTGTCCCGCGTGAACTCCGCCCCGGACTGCACGTAATTGCCCGTGAGTCCCTCGCGCGTGTCGATGGTGCCGCGGTCCGCGGCCTGGCCGGTCTGCTGGTTCTCCATACACTCGAGCCTATGACGACGACCCCCCCCACACCCGGCCCCACGCCCGCCCCGCTGGTGCGCTGCGTGACCGCCCAGAACCCCTCCCCGATGACCCTCGCA
>NZ_JBFBBE010000333.1:0-1537 GCF_040682555.1 Streptomyces sp. NPDC051172 | reverse complement strand
CAACACCGTTGCGTTTACGTCCGTGAGCGGTTTGCGAGTCCGTGTTCGAAGAACGTGACGGTGGCGTGGATGGTGTAGTTCTGGCTGGTCCTGGGGTGTTGTCCGGCGTTCGGTCCGTACTTGCTGGTGGGGTTCTTGCGGGTGCGTGCCTTGACGCGGTGCCGGTGGCGGGCGGGGTGCAGGGCGTCGAGGGCGGCCCGGCCGATGGTGCCGACGAGGTCGGCGGGTCCCGCCGGGGGCAGGATTCCGGTCGCGGTGGTGACGGTGTCGGCGGCGGTGGTCTGCAGGACGGTGAAGCTGATGCGGTCCATGTCCATCCCGGGCCGGGTGCAGACGGTGTCGGCGGCAGCGCGAATCAGGGCCTGGTAGGTGGTCAGCAGGGCGTAGACCTCCTGGTCAAGGCCCTGAAGGCTGCGGGAGCGCAGGACACGGCCATCCAGCATGGTCGCCTTGATCGAGAAATACGTCGTCTCCGACTGCCACCGCTCATGGTAAAGATCAACAAGCTCGGTGGCCGGGTGGACAGCCGGGTCGAGGAGGCTGGTGAGCAGGCGCCACTGCTCGGTGCGGACGGTGCCGTCGGCCAGCGTGACGGTCACGGACGCCTCGATGACGCGGACGGTCAGCAGGACGGGCAGGACGCCGTAGCCGATCCGGGCCAGATAGGAGCCGTCGCCCAGGTGCCGGAAGGGAGTGGGTATCCGGCGGGCGGAGGAGCGCACCAGGAACTGGGCGCCGGTGGCCTGGACGTCCCGGGCGAACTCGGCTCCGTCGAAGCCGGCATCGGCCAGCAGGAGCATCGTGCGGTCCAGCACACTCAACAGGTGTCCCGCGTAGGTGAGTTCGCCATCACCCTCGGGGCCGAAGGCGGCAGCCAACACGGCACGGGTGCCACACTCGACCAGGACCACGAGTCGCAGCAGCGGGTAGCCGAACTCCACGCTCTCGCCCACTCGCTTGAGATAGCGCCAGGTGAGCGCCTCCTCGTCGGGCACGTGCAGCAAAGTGCCGTCCACGGCCACGGTCCGCAAGCCCCGGTAGAACGACCCGGCCTGCCCGGGGTGGGCGACGGGCCCGGCGAGGATCTCGAACAGCCGCCGCAGCGGCGCCGCTCCTATGCGCCGTCGGGCCCGGGAAAGTGAGGAGACCGCTGGACGCACCAACGGCAGTCCGTCCAGCCCCGCCGTCAACTTGCCCCACACGCCCCGGTAGGAACAGTCCTCGAACAGTGCCAGCGCGAGGACGAAATAGACCACGACCCGGGACGGCAGCAGCCGCAGCCGCTTCTCGCGTGACCCGGTCTCCTCGATCACCGTGTCGACCAGCACGAAGTCCACGGTCTGGGTCAGCTCGCCCAAGTGGCCGGGCGCGTACAGCCCCCCGGCCGCCTCGACCGTGCGCGTGATGACAGACTTCTCCTGCAACGGGACTCCCGGTGATCACCTTGCCTCGACAACAAGTTGATCTATCAGGACGTCCCGTTGCGTCATTCACCCGGGCTTGACCTGCGGCTCAAGACTCAAACGCAACGGTGTTG
>NZ_JBFBBE010000332.1:0-1560 GCF_040682555.1 Streptomyces sp. NPDC051172 | reverse complement strand
GACATCCGCCGGCTGGACATGGAGGCCTCGCCGTACGAGCTGACCGGGGTGGACGACCTCTCCGACGGGCGCGGCGGCTACGCGGCCGTGCGGATCGAGGAGCCGGCCGGGCGCGCCGAATACGCGCGGCGACAGCGCGAGTTCGCCGAGCGGGGGCAGGCGCTGCGGGCGCGGCTGTTGGCAATGTTGGACGCGGCCGTGGGGGCGGCCCCCGGGACCCGGCCGGACACCGAGTGGACTTCCAGCGCGCGTCCATGATTACGATGGCTTCCACACAGGCTGTGAGGCGCATCACTCGCGTCATCCGGTGACCGCCCCGGCCCTCTCCGCACCGAACGACTCGAGGACCTGACGTGACCAGAACCGTTCCAGCTCGCCGCCGCACCACGCTCGCCGCCGCCGTCGCGGCCGTCTCACTCGCCATCACGGCCGCCGCCCCCGCGCTCTCCGCACCCGGCAACGGCAACGGCAACGGCAAGGGGTCCGTATCGCAGGGCCAGGCCCGCTCCAACGACCTCTCCGCCACGCGCGGCAACAAGGTCAACGACGCCGCCGCGCTCGCGCCGCACCTCGTGGGCCAGACGCTGGACTGGGAGGCCTGCGACTTCGGCAGCGAGAGCCTCAACGCCCGGTTCAACGCGATCCCCGGCACCGCGTGCGCCGACGTCATGGTGCCCCGCGACTGGAAGAACCCCGAGGACGGCCACACCATCACCCTGCGCGTGGCCAAGACCGAGACCTCGAAGGGCAACCCGGAGCGCCAGGGCATCGCGCTGGTCAACCCCGGCGGCCCGGGCGGCTCGGGCCTGCCCTGGGGCCCCGCCATGGCCGAGCGCGCCCCGGAGCTCGCCGAGCAGTACGACTTCATCGGCTTCGACCCGCGCGGCGTGGGCCAGTCCACCGCCCTGGAGTGCACCTACACGCCGAACCCCGAGCACGACGTGTGGCAGGACACGAAGGCCCAGGTCGACGCGTGCCTCGAGAACGAGCTCACCCCGTACATCACCACCGAGCAGACCGTGTACGACATGGACTTCATCCGCGCCGTCCTGGGCGAGGAGAAGACCTCCTACATCGGCTACTCGTACGGGACCTGGCTGGGCAGCTGGTACCAGCGCGTGTTCCCGCAGCACGCGCACCGGTTCCTGCTGGACTCCGCCGTGGACATCTCCCGTGACGGCCTCCAGACCACCTGGGACCTGCAGCCGCGCTCCCGCGACCGTCAGTTCCAGGACGCGATGCTCCCCTACGTGGCCCGGCACGACGAGATCTTCGGCCTCGGGGACGACCCGATGCAGATCCGGCAGCGCTGGGAGGACGGCGGCGGCACCCGCACGCAGCTCGGCATGATCGTCGCCGGCTCGTTCCTGCTGCCCGCCATGTATGACACGTCCCAGTACATGAGCGCCGGGGCGGTCATCGCCGCCTACATCCGCATCATGGAGTCCGAGGCCGCGGCCACGGACCCCGCGGGGCAGCGCGCCCAGATCGAGCGCATTCTGGCCGAGGCCCGTGCGTCGCTGCCGACCGAGGAGCGCGACTCCTTCGACCGCTTCGCCG
>NZ_JBFBBE010000331.1:0-1566 GCF_040682555.1 Streptomyces sp. NPDC051172 | reverse complement strand
AGCCGGATCCCAGCGAGCCGGTGCTCGCGCATGACCCGTTCGACGCGATTGTGTTTCACGCGCGCTGCGGGCGTCACGCCGTCGTTGAGGTCGGCGGTGATCCGGGGCGCCCCGTAGGCGCGGTCACCGCCCTGGGCGGGGTCCTGCAACACACGGATCCGATCAGCGAGAGCAGCATCTTCGGCGGCCTTCGCGGCTCGACGCCCGGCGGCGTCCAACCAGGCGTAGAACGACGACCTGGCGATCTCGATGACCTCACACAACCGCTTCACGCCGTAGGCGTCCTTGTGGTCCTCGACGAACTGGAAGCGGTTCACCAGTTCGTCTCCCCGGCGAAATACTTCGCCGCCTGACGAAGGATGTCCCGCTCCGTCTCGAGCTTCAGCTTTTCCGCTTCCAGCCTCGCTTTCTCGGCCTCCAACCGGAGGACCTTCGCCGCCTGGGACTCAGCCCGACCCGGCGCCGGCATCGACGTCGTGCCGGCGGTCGTGGCCCCCGAGCCGTGCTTCTCGACCCACTCCCGCAACGCGCCGCGGGAGATCCCGAGGTCAGCCGCAATGCCCTTCAACGTCGCACCCGGCGTGGACTCGTACAAGTCCACTGCCCGCTGCCGGAACTCGTCCGTGTAGTTCTTCCTAGCCATCCCTTGGATTCTCGCTTCCCCAGCATCGTGCTGGAATCAGCGTGTCCAAGATCTGGGGTCAAGCGCCGACAACGCCCTCGCCGAGACGGTGAACGGGCTCTACAAGGCCGAGCTCATCCACGCCAAGCGGGTGTGGGAGTCTGTCGGGGCGGTCGAGCTGGCCACGATGGGGTGGGTGCACTGGTGGAACACCGCCCGCCTGCATGAGGGGCTCGGCTACCGCACTCCCGCGGAGGTCGAGGCGGCCTACACTCACGATCAGGATTCAGCGCCCGTTGCGTCCTGACCTCGGAACGAAACCCAGGGCGCTTCAGTCCAGGTACTCCTGGAAATGGATCCGCTCCAGCTCACGCCACAGCAACAGAGCGGAAGAGTGGTCCGCATCAGTCAGACCCGCCTCCTGCAGTGCCTGGCCGAGCGCGATGCGGGCGGCGCGATCATGATCCAGGAGGGTCCCGTCCAGGTCAAGCAACAAGGCGGAGGGTGGGGTCATGCCAGCCCCAAGAATCTTCGCAGCTCTGCTGCTCCCATGATCCGCACCGGCTCGTCCCCGCGGACGAATCCCCCGGGCTGCAGCTCGAAAAACACCTCGCCGGTCGGCACGCCGCGGCGCTCAGCCTGGCCGCGGCCGGTCTCCAGGTAGCCAACCTTCTCGCTGACCCGCCGGGAGGCGGCGTTGTCCTCCCAGGCGGAGGAGGTGACGGCGTCGAGGCCCAGGCCGTCGAACGCGAGCGCGCACATCATGCGCCGCATCCGAGTGCCCAGCCCCTGGCCTTGGAACGGCAGGCCCAGCCAGGAGCCGGTCTCCAGGCGGCGAGTGCCGGCGACGTCGGGACCGTTCATGCCCTGCATGCCGATCACCTGGCCGTTCCGCCGCACCACAAGCTCGAGGCTCACGTCGCCGTCCACAGTGCGGGTGAGGG
>NZ_JBFBBE010000330.1:947-1569 GCF_040682555.1 Streptomyces sp. NPDC051172 | reverse complement strand
AGGTCCTCCACGGCAATTGCCGCGTCCGATGCCTCGTCACGGCCGATTCCGGCATCTGCCAGCCGGCGGTCGTCGCCCACCCATCCCAGGAATCGGCGAAGTCGAGTCGCGGCGGAACCGTGCAGGGGTGGGTCCGGTGCGGCATCGTCGAGCAGATTCGCCTATGCCACGGCGTCCTGTAGGTGCCTCTCCCGGTCCCGGGAGTCCACACGGTACGCTTCGATCTTCAATTCCAAGGCCCCGATCAGATCCGGGACAGCGATGACCACAGGGGCCTGCGGCGTGAGAACCTCGACATAGAGGAGCCGCTCAAGCGCGTTGCGGCCTCCTGGTGCCTGCACGGGCAGCGGCTGGGGCAGCTCTTGCTCGGCAGGCGGTGGCACATGGTCGGCGATGAGGAAGTCCACCTGCATGTCCCCGTCACCATCCGCGCGGGTCATGCGGTGCAACGGTGCTGAGGCGTCGATCGAGTCCTTGTCCTCATACCTCAGAGCGCGAAGACCGCTGCGCAGAGCCGTGAGGTGTTGGCGCCAAGTGATCTCCACGCGCGCCAGAGTGTCGATGTCCCGGGTGGCGCGGGTGGGCGCTTCGCCGCGGAGGTGATGGTGGAGCTGAACCATCA
>NZ_JBFBBE010000330.1:0-937 GCF_040682555.1 Streptomyces sp. NPDC051172 | reverse complement strand
CCCGCCGATCAGCACCCAGTGGTCGGAGCTGACCGCCCGGGCCAGTTCGAAGACTGCCGGCCACGGGTCGGGCCACTGGCTGCCATCCATGCTCAGATGGCGCGACTCAGACACGATGCAACAGCCGCTCTAGGGCCTCTCGCCCAGCAGCCCGCTCACGGACGTCGTCGGAGTCCATGAGGTCCAGCGCCACGACCGTCTCCGTGCCCAGCAGAGCGGAGGGATCCACGGGGGCGGGCACGTGGCGGATCACCACTTCCCCCGCCGCTGAGGCGTCGAGACGGAGCCGGGACTGGAGAGCCTCCAGGTCGCCGAGCAGATAGCCCTCCTCTCGCTGGTTCCCTTCGACAGCGGCGAGCCCGAAGCGGCGGGCGAGATCCGACTGATCCAGGGCGGACACCCCCGAGGGCACGAGAACGTCTGCGAGCTTGGCGCGGGCTCGAGGCGAGGCGTGGAACCGGTGGGGCCGGGCCCTGTTCTCAGCCAGTCGGTGCATCTCGGCAGCGGTGAGCGTTCGCAGCCGGGAGCGCAGACGGGAGATCCGCGGCTGGTCGAGGAAGGCCCGTCCGTTTCCTCCGGCAAGGAGGTCGACGGCGGCCCAGGCTGTCCGCGGAGCCCAGGTGCGGCCTGTACCCGGTGCCCTGCGCACACGACGGGTCAGGGTGTGTTCATCGATGAACCAGGATCCCCCGAGGCGGCGGGCCGGCATATCGCCATCCTCGGCTAGGCGCCGCACATGCCGGTCCGAGACCCCGAGGCGCTCGGCGGCCTCCCCCACTGTCAGAAAAGTCATGTAAGAAGAGTACCGGAGGCGGACGTATTCTTGCATGATCGGCGGACTCTAGCCTTGAGGCCCTGTCATGCCACTCGCCGAGAGCGCCTGACCCTTTCACTGGAGCCCGCGCACCCCACCAGTGCGGAGACGGAAGGGCCATCG
>NZ_JBFBBE010000329.1:0-1571 GCF_040682555.1 Streptomyces sp. NPDC051172 | reverse complement strand
GTGAAGCAGGGCCTGGCCCAGGCGTTCTCCGCCTACGTGGACACCCTGTTCGTCTGCACCATGACCGGCCTGATGATCCTCGCCACGAACAGCTTCAACGTGCTGGGCCCGGACGGGGAGAGTCTCCTCGCCGAGCACGTGCCCGGCGTCGAGGAGGGCCCGGCGTGGGTGCAGATCGCCATCGACGAGGCACTGCCCGCCTTCGGCCCGTCCTTCGTGGCGATCGCCGTCTTCCTCTTCTCCTTCACCACCCTGCTCTCCTTCGCGTTCTACGCGGAGACGAACGTCGCCTACCTCATCCCGAACAAGACGGCGCAGCGCGCGGTCATCGCGATCGCCCGGCTGCTGCTGGCCGGCTCCATGGTGTTCGGGTCCGTGCAGAGCTCGGCCCTCGTGTGGGCGTTCGCCGACTTCGGCGTCGGCCTCTACACGTGGGTGAACATCGTGGCGCTCATCCTGCTGAGCCCCGTGGCCATCCGGCTGTTCAAGGACTACGACCGCCAGCGCCGTGCCGGCCAGGACCCCGTGCTGGATCCGGCGGCGATCGGCGTCCGGAACGCCCGCCTGTGGGAGCAGATCCACGCGGCGTACCAGCAGACCGGCGACCTCGAGCGCGCCATGGAGCACGTGGCCGACACCGCCCCGGACACCCGCGCGATCACCGTGGTGCGCGGGGGCCCGGAGCGCGGGGAGGGGTGAGCGGGGCGGGGCCGGGCCCGCGACGATCCGAGGCCGTCCGGCCGGCCCCCTGGCCGCCGCCTCAGCGCGCCCGCTCGTACAGGCCCAGCGCGTCCCAGGCCACCCAGCCACCCTCGGCGAGGGTGAACTCCACGACGTTCTCGCCTGCGGCCAGCGCCCCGGTCGGCAGGGTGAACTCGTGGTACGAGCGCAGCAGCGTGGACCCGGGCAGCGTCGCGTCGCCCTCGCGGGAGCCGCGCGTCGCCCCCTTCGCCAGCTCCACGGACCGTACGCTCCGCCCGTTCACCGCCACGTCGAGGCGCCCGCCCAGGCGCGTGGTGTCCACGAACCACAGCGCCAGGTCGACGTCCCGCTGCGGGGCGGCGTCGAGGGTCACCGTCCAGCGGGCGCGGTAGGCCTTCCGACCGGCCCAGGCGTCGCCCGGGCCGGGCAGCAGGTACGGCCACGCTGCGGCGGGGGTGTCCACGCCCTGGACGTAGTCGATCACGGCCGTCGGGTGGGCCTTCGGGATCTGCCCGTACTGGGCGGGGGAGAAGCGCAGCTCGAGGGACTTCCCGTCGAACTCGCCGATCCGCGCCAGCTCACGGCCGGTCGCGGTCACGGAGGCCTGGGATCCGCCCACCACCGCCGAGGACGGACGGCCGCGCCGGCCCGCGTCGGACACCGCGACGACGACGTAGCGGAAGTCCTCCCCGGCGGGGTCGAGGCCGTGGTGCACGAAACGCGGATACACGGTCTTGCCCACCAGGTGCGTCTCGTCGGGCGTCGCACCCCTGCCGGACGTCGGCAGGGCGTACACGCGATAGTGGTCGATCAGCGGCTCCCACGGCAGGGGCGTCCAGGTCAGCTCGACGCGGGAGATGGCGCCGGTG
>NZ_JBFBBE010000328.1:0-1574 GCF_040682555.1 Streptomyces sp. NPDC051172 | reverse complement strand
GAGGAGACAGGGAAGAGCACACAGGACGCCGGCACGGCCGTGCCCTGGCTGCTCTCGGCCCGCAGCACCGGCGCCCTGCGCGCCCAGGCCCGACGCCCTCGGCTCCGCGGCGCAGGTCGAAGCGCACGTCGTTGAGGTAGCTGGTGGGCAACGCGACATCCTGGGGGAACAGGATGGTCTTGACCACTGTGTCGCTGGTCAGGTCGACGCAGACGAGCTTGGGCCCGCCGTAGGTCGTGGGCTTGAATAGCGGGCTTCCGGTGTCCAGGATCCACAGCCGGTCGGCAGGGTCCACCACCACGCTCTGCACCGAGACCAGGGTGTTCGCCAGGTCGTCGGAATCGGTGCGATTGATGGCCTCGTTCGGGTAGGCCACCGCCTCGCCGTCGCGAATTTCGGCCACCGTGAAGGCGACGTCATCGCCCCACTTCGGGTAATTGACGAAGATCCGCCCCCGGTGCGAGACCGTGACGCCGGTGAGCATGGGGCCGTGGAAATGGGCCACCTCCTCCAGCTCGCCCACCGGCTGCTCCGCGGGCAGGCTTTCCGATCGATTCTCCATCACATCGCTCCTGTCGGTCGGGCTCGTGCTCGAAACGGTACACCGGGTTCCCGGCCGCCAGGGCGGGAGCCTTCGGGCAGGACCAGTTCTGCCCGGCAGTCCCAGTGGGTTGCGGTGTGCGGTGCCCAGGGCCCCGGTGCATGGAGAGCCCCCGTCCAAGTCACGTAAGGGGAGTGGTGCGCCGGTCAGCTGGTCCGGGCCACGGCGCTGAGCAGGGTGACCGCGACCGCGTCGATCTCGTGCGCTTCCACGCCGCCGACCTGGTTGAGCACCCGCAGCCGCGCCAGGACGCTGTCTCCGATCGCCAGGACACCGTCTGATGAGACCAGCTCGACGTCGAAGTGTTCGGCCCACTCATCCCAGACGCCGCGGCTTTCGCGCGCGAAAGCAACGAGTCGCGGGTCGTCGTGGGCATGTCGGAAGATCCGCGACTCGCCTCCGGACTGACCCGTCCCGGGCAGACCAGCCTCGTACAAACGCACCGGTACGCCCTGCTCCCGCAGCGCGTACGCCGTCGAAAGACCAACGATCCCACCCCCGATCACTGCTACCTCGGGTGAACGCGTCATGGCAACGCCGTCGTCAGTTCCTGTCATCGCGGTTCCTCGATCTGTTGGTGATGAGCGATACGCCGCAGGAGAAGGGCCGCTGCCACGACGTCAGCGGGCTGTGTAAGCCCGCAGTCACCGCGCACAGCGACCCCTCGCTCTCTGGGCTAGGGCGTGTCTCCCTTATGCGCGTAGCCAGGTGAAGATGGCGCAGAGGGTGACGGCGGCGCGGCCGGGGCATGGTCCCGGCGCATCACGGAGGAGCACAGGCTCGTCTACCTCGCCGACGACGAGGACCTGATCATCCTCCAGGCGAGGTATCACTACTGACATGCGCTTCACCCAGGCCGAGCTCCAGCAGTTCCGCGACCGCACCGTCCCCGACCTGCTGCCGGACCCGCTGCGGCTGCTGTTCATCGGCATCAACCCCGGCCTGTGGACCGCCGCCACCGGTGCGCACTTCG
>NZ_JBFBBE010000327.1:0-1574 GCF_040682555.1 Streptomyces sp. NPDC051172 | reverse complement strand
CAGCACACCGCACACCGGCCTCGGGCGTCTCGTGCTCCGTGCCGCGCACGGGGGACTGCGCTCACGATTCTGGAGCGCCGCACTGCACCCTGTGGTCGCCATCGTCATTGCGATACTGCTGTACCCGGTCCTCTACCTGACCGACGCGATCAGCGTCATCATGCGCATCCCCTTCGGCCAGGACGCCTTGCTCTTCGTCATCCTCGTCCTCGGCATCGTCTCGGCAACACCGCTATGGTCCTCCGATCCGCTACCGCGCCAACCCTCCTTCGCCGCACGATTCGTCGATATCGCCGTCGAGATCCAGATCCACGCCATTTTCGGCCTGATCCTGCTCCGTACCGCCACACCGCTGTTCAGCGCATACGCCACCCCCACAGGCAGCCATGACCCCGTCATCGACCAGGCGATCGCCGGCACGCTGGTATGGACCTACGCGGAGCTGCCGATGTTCGTAGTGCTCATCGTCTGCCTGTCCCGCTGGCGAGCCCGCGACGTGCGCACCTCGAGACAGCGACAGAAAGCCGAGGACGCCGAACTCGACTCTTACAACGAGTACCTCGCCAGCCTCTCCCGAAGACGGAACGAGAGCTAGGGCATGTCTGACAATCGTTTGGACCATGCGAGCACAGCATTCAGGACCACAGCGGCCCGGTAGATGATCGCGTACTTGTCATACCGGGTCGCCAGACCCCGCCACTGCTTCAGGTGAGCGTACTGACGCTCGATGACGTTGCGGCCCTTGTAGGCGTCCGCGTCGAGGCTGACGGGGCGCCCGCCGCGGGCACCGCGCCGTCTGCGGTGGCCCTGCTGGTCGGCCGGTTCGGGGATGACCGCTTTGATCCCACGGGCACGTAGGTGGGTGCGGATCGCCCGGGAGGAGTACGCCTTATCGCCCAGCACGGCCTCGGGGCGGGTCCGGGGCCGCCCTACTGGCCGGGTCACGCGCAGCTGCTCCAGAAGAGGAAGCAGCATCGGGGAGTCCCCTGCCTGGCCGGGGGTGATCAGGCTGACCAGCGGCAGCCCGGTCCCATCGACGAGCTGATGGATCTTCGTGCTCAGCCCGCCACGGGAGCGCCCGATGCCGTGATCGGCCGGCTCCTCACGCGGATTCTTGTAGTTCGATCCATCCCCCTGTGTGGCGGGTGATGTTCGTCGCGTGCTGATGGGCGCGGGCGATCGTGGAGTCCACCGAGACCGACCAATCGATCAGGCCTTCGGCGTCAGCGGCGGCGGTCAGCGTGGCCAGCACCGTGTCCCATGTGCCCTCTTCAGCCAAGCGCCGATGCCAGGTCCACACTTCTCTGCCAGGGCCCGTAGACCTCGGGCAGATCCCTCCAAGCGATTCCGCACCGGTACCGGTAGATGATCGCCTCCACCATGGCGCGGGCGTCGGCGAACGGCCTGCCGGCGCGGCCGGTCCGGGTCGGGAGCATCGGGGCGATCAACTCCCATTGGGTGTCAGAGAGCATCTGGAACCGGGCATGTCCCCAGGGTCTCAGCTGACTCGTGCATCTATTCTCAGACACGCCCTAGGTGTTGTGGGTCATGAGGTTCTTGGCACGAGGGCCGGG
>NZ_JBFBBE010000326.1:614-1575 GCF_040682555.1 Streptomyces sp. NPDC051172 | reverse complement strand
GCTGACCGTGGTCTCCGCGTACGTGCACTCGGGCGAGGTCGACACCCCGAAGCAGGAGGACAAGTACCGGTTCCTCGACGAGATGGTCCGCCGCCTCTCCGAGCTGGCCGCGGGGGAGGGGCACGCCCTCGTCACGGGCGACCTCAACGTGGGCCACACCGAGCTGGACATCAAGAACTGGAAGGGCAACGTGAAGAAGGCCGGCTTCCTGCCCGAGGAGCGCGCCTACTTCGACCGGTTCTTCGGCGAGCTCGGCTTCACGGACGTGCACCGCGCCCTCGCCGGGCCGGTGCCGGGCCCGTACACGTGGTGGTCCATGCGCGGCAAGGCCTTCGACAACGACGCCGGGTGGCGCATCGACTACCACATGGCGACCGCGGGCCTGGCCGAGCGGGCGACGGCCGCCGTCGTGGACCGCGCCCCGAGCTGGGGCACCCGCTTCTCCGACCACGCCCCCCTCGTGGTCGACTACCAGTTCTGACCGTGCAGGAGAGACCCGAGGCTGAGATGACCATGAAGAAGAACTCCGTCCAGGACGTCCTGGCCCAGGACGCCGCCGCCACGGCCCACCTGCCCGGCGCGTCGGCCCGGCACCGCGTGCTCTCCGGCATGCAGCCCTCGGCGGACTCCCTCCACCTGGGCAACTACCTCGGCGCCCTCGTGAACTGGGAGCGCACCCAGGCCGACTTCGAGGCGTTCTTCTTCATCCCCGACCTGCACGCCATCACCGTGCCGCAGGACCCGGCCGCGCTCGCGGAGCGCACGCGGGTGGCCGCCGCGCAGTTCATCGCCGGCGGCATCGACCCCGAGCGCTCCACACTGTTCGTCCAGTCCCAGGTGCCCGAGCACGCGCAGCTGGCGTGGGTGCTGACCTGCATGACCGGCATGGGCGAGGCCATGCGGATGACCCAATTCAAGGACAAGTCCGCCAAGCAGGGCGCGGACGCGGCCGGCGTCGGCC
>NZ_JBFBBE010000326.1:0-604 GCF_040682555.1 Streptomyces sp. NPDC051172 | reverse complement strand
TGCTCATGGCCGCGGACATCCTCCTGTACCAGCCGCATGGCGTGCCCGTGGGCGACGACCAGCGCCAGCACGTGGAGCTCACCCGCGACCTCGCCCAGCGCTTCAACCACCGCTACGGCGAGACGTTCGTGGTGCCCACCGGCTTCTACCCGGAGACCGGCGCGCGCATCTACGACCTGCAGGACCCCACGTCGAAGATGTCCAAGTCCGCGGCGTCCCCGAACGGGCTCATCAACATCCTCGAGGAGCCGAAGAAGACCGCCAAGAAGATCAAGTCGGCCGTGACCGACGACGGCACCGAGGTGCGCTACGACCGAGAGGCCAAGCCCGGCGTCTCCAACCTGCTGACCATCCTCTCCGCGGTGTCCGGCACACCGATCCCGCAGCTCGAGGAGGAGTTCGCAGGCAAGATGTACGGGCACCTCAAGGTCGCGGTGGCGGACGCCGTCGTCGAGCGCCTGGCCCCCGTGCGCGAGCGCGCCCTCGCGCTGCTGGACGACCCCGCCGAGCTGGACCGCATCCTCGCCGCCGGCGCCGAGAAGGCCCGCGCCGTGGCCACGCCCGTGCTCGAGGACGTCTACGCCAAGGTCGGCTTCCTGCCGCC
>NZ_JBFBBE010000325.1:0-1589 GCF_040682555.1 Streptomyces sp. NPDC051172 | reverse complement strand
CACCGAAGAACAGCACCGCTGTCACCAGCACAGCCATGATCCGAAACAGAACACAGCTCACGTGGCGAAGCGAGACCTCAAGACCGGCTCACTAGACGGGGTTCGGCGGCCGGACGGCGTAAGGGAACCTAGGCGTCCTGGGAGGACTCCCATTCCTTCAGCAGGACCACATCCTTGAGGAAACCCCGTACACCCAGGAACTGGGAGAGATGCTCCCGATGCTCCTCACAGGCCAGCCATGTCTTGCGCCGCTCCGGCGTGTGGATCTTCGGGTTGTTCCATGCGAGCACCCACACGGCATCGGCACGGCAGCCCTTGGCGGAGCAGATCGGGTTCTCGTCACTCACAGGTTCGTCTCACAACCGGGCTGAACTAGGCGCTGAAAAGAGGCCGAACAAGGCGACGCCGAGCAGCCACGGGGGGAGCTGCCCGGCGTCGGTCTGTCGCTCCGACGGGGGATGCGGAGCGCCTACGAAGTATGTCACGGGTAACCCGTCGCCCGGCACCTGAACAACATGATTGATCTGAGCTTTTCTTGAGCTTGGTGCGGAGTCGCCTTCCGCTTGCGACCCATGTGCCGTGGTCACGCCCGGTCGTGCGGCTCGCTTCGTGCGCCCGGTGCGGGCTCGGCCGCGACATCTTCCGGGACCGGTTCCGCGGAACCGTCGTTCGTCCGCGGCGGCGCAATCATCGGACGCGTCGGGACACTCACGAACGTCGACGGAAGCGACGGCGCGTTCTCCCGGCCCGCGTTGGCGATCACCACGGCGATGTAGGGGAGGGCCGCTCCGAGGACCAACGCCACGATCGCGACGTGTCGTTCGACGTTCCACAGTGAGGCCGCGAGGATCACCGACACCGTACGGATCGACATCGAGATGACGTACCGGCGCTGCCGGCCGCGTACGTCCTCGTCGAGGCTTGCCCGAGCCCCGGTGATCCGGAACACCTGGCTGTTGCCGACGCCATGCAGCTTCCGCATCACATTCCACCATCCGCCCGCATCGGACCGTCCCCGTCCCCGTGCCCGATCCGCCCCCGGTCGGGGAACGGTGCCCGGACACCTCCAACGTTACGCCGCGCCTGCGCCGCCTACGAGACCGGGTCACCTCCTACCTGGCCGAACGGTCTCAGCCGTAGCACGTACAGCCCCGCCCGGCATGCGCCGTACGGTGCCCGGGCCGACACTGGGCGCAAGGCTCACATCGAGCCGTACGAGGAGGCAGCCATGGGCTGGTTGTGGGCCGTCATCGTGGGATTCGTACTGGGCCTGATCGCCAAGGCGGTCATCCCCGGCAAACAGCACAGCCCCCTCTGGCTCACCACCATCTGCGGAATGCTCGGCGCGATCGCAGGCAACGCCCTGGCCCGAGCGGTCGGCGTCGGCTCCACCCGAGGCATCGACTGGAGCCGCCACGCCTTCCAGCTGGTGGCCGCGATCATCATCGTCTTCCTGGTCGACATGGCATACATGGCGACACTGGGAAAGCACATGCCCGCGCCGGGCGAGCGGCACCGCAACGAGTACTGCGAGAACGGCGCCAAGCACATCAGTGACGAGGCCACCTCCCGGCGGGTGACCGCGGACT
>NZ_JBFBBE010000324.1:0-1591 GCF_040682555.1 Streptomyces sp. NPDC051172 | reverse complement strand
CGGCTGGATGCCGGACCAGCGGGTCACCGTGGGCACGGTGGACACCATCGCCGCGCAGGCGGCCGCCGTCGGTGTGGAGAACCCCGCCGTGATCGTCGTGGGCGACGTCGTGCGCCTGAGCCCCTACGCCACCGGCGCGCCTGCGGCCGGCATCCCTGCCCCGATCTTGACCCTGAACCCGACCTCCGAAGGAGCACGAGCATGACCCTGACCCCCTCGTCCTCGAGGCCTGACCGCCCGTTGCGCATCGCCATCATCGGTGCCGGACCCGCCGGGGTGTACACGGCGGACATCCTGACCAAGGAGGAGCGGGACTTCCGTGTCAGCATCGACCTGTTCGACCGGTACCCGGCCCCGTTCGGTCTGATCCGTTACGGGGTGGCCCCGGACCATCCGCGCATCAAGGGCATCGTGAACGCGCTGCACAAGGTCATGGACCGCGGGGA
Organism: Streptomyces sp. NPDC051172; assembly: GCF_040682555.1. Lineage (NCBI taxonomy): Bacteria > Bacillati > Actinomycetota > Actinomycetes > Kitasatosporales > Streptomycetaceae > Streptomyces > Streptomyces sp. NPDC051172. The sequence continues at coordinate 1,145 of NZ_JBFBBE010000324.1, read as the reverse complement.
CATCCGTTTCCTGGGCAATGTGGACTACGGCACGGATCTGAGCCTGGCGGATCTGCGTCGGCATTACGACGCGATCGTGTTCTCCACCGGGGCGGTGCGGGACGCTGTCCTGGACGTGCCCGGGGTGGAGCTGGCCGGCTCGTTCGGGGGCGCGGACTTCGCCGCCTGGTACGACGGGCACCCGGATGTGCCGCGGCACTGGCCGTTGGAGGCCACGCAGGTGGCGGTGATCGGCAACGGGAACGTGGCCCTGGATGTGGCCCGGATCCTGTCCAAGCATGCCGAGGACCTGTTGCCCACCGAGATCCCGGACAACGTGTACCGGGACCTGGCCGCCTCCCCGGTCACGGACGTGCACGTGTTCGGCCGCCGCGGGCCGGCGCAGGTGAAGTTCACCCCGCTCGAGCTGCGCGAGCTGGCCCATTCCCGGGATGTGGACATCGTGCTGTACGAGGAGGACTTCGACTTCGATGAGGCCTCGGAGCAGGCGATCGAGGAGAACAACCAGGTCCGCACCATGGTGGGGACGTTGACGAACTGGCTGATGGAGCAGGAGGACCGTCAGCAGAGCGCCTCGCGTCGGCTGCATCTGCATTTCCTGCAGGCCCCCGAGGAGTTCCTGGACGAGGACGGGGACGGCCGGGTGGACGGCCTGCGGATGCGTCGGATGGAGCTGGACGGCTCCGGCGGGGTCCGCCCGACGGGGGAGACGGTGGACTACCCGGTGCAGGCGGTCTACCGGGCGGTGGGGTATTTCGGGTCCCCGGTGGAGGGGGTGGGGTTCGACGAGGTGCGTGGGGTGATCCCGAATGCGGAAGGCCGGGTGCTGGACGCGGACGGTGTCCCGGTGCCGGGTCTGTATGCCTCGGGGTGGATCAAGCGGGGTCCGGTGGGGTTGATCGGGCACACCAAGGGTGACTCCTTGGAGACGATCAAGCATCTGATCGAGGACGAGCCGGGGCTGTGGAGGGCTCAGGAGCCGTCGGAGGAGTCCGTGATCGAGCTGCTCGAGTCCCGCGGCGTGCCGTACACCACGTGGGCTGGTTGGCATGCTCTGGATGAGCACGAGAAGTCCTTGGGTGTGCAGGCGTCGGAGGCCGGTCCGGTGGCGCGGGAGCGGGTGAAGGTCGTGGACCGGGAGGAGA
>NZ_JBFBBE010000323.1:0-1605 GCF_040682555.1 Streptomyces sp. NPDC051172 | reverse complement strand
CCTCCCCCGTCCAGCCAGGGCTTTTTCATGTCTTGGCGCGCCCGGTAGATGGCGACGGCGTGGCACACGAAGCCGGCCACCGTGAAGGCGTGGAAGAGTTCGTGGAAGCCGAACCACTCGCGGTGGATCGTGGGGGCCTGCAGCGCGTAGAAGACCGCGCCCGTGATGTATGCGAGCCCTCCGGCCACGATCAGCCACCCCGCCGCAGCATCCGCGGCGAAGAAGTCGCCCAGGTACAGCAGCGCCGCCAGCCCGAGCACCACGTACACCGGCGTGTAGAGCCAGCGCGGGGCGTCCGTCCACAGCACCCGGAACCCGACGCCGGCCACGGCCCCCACCCACACCAGGGTGAGCAGCACACGCGCCCGGTCCGGAGGCAGCAGGGCCAGGGAGAGCGGCGTGTAGGTGCCGGCGATGACCAGCATGATGTTCGTGTGGTCCAGCCGCTTGAGGACACGGGAGACCACCTCGTTCCACTGCACCAGGTGGTACGTCGCCGAGACCGCGAACAGCAGCAGGCCCGTCACGGCGTAGACCGCGCTGGCCCACCGCAGCGTTGCAGTCGGCGCGAGCACGATGAGCACGATGCCGGCCGCGAGCGTCAGCGGCGCCATGACCGCGTGGATCCAGCCGCGCAGTCGGGGCTTGTACAGCGGATGGTCGGGGTCGCGGACGCGCTCGATGCGCCAGCGCAGACGACGGGCGGAGTCGGTCTCGCGGTGGGGTGTCACAGGGTCCATGCCTCCATTGTCACCGGTCGGCCCGGGGCCGGGGCACGGGATGGTCGCTGTGTGCCGCGCGCGTATCCTGGAGGCTCGCAGGACCATTCGAGAGGGGAGCGCGCCGTGGGTCGACCCGAGGCCTTCTACCGCCTGTACGAGCGACGGCTGGCGCGCGGCCTGGACCCGGAGCGGCTGCCCCGGCACATCGGTGTGCTGGTGGACGGCAACCGTCGCTGGGCCCGCGCGTTCGGGGCGTCCACGCAGCAGGGCCACCAGGCCGGCGCCGAGCGCATCCTCGACTTCATCGGCTGGTGCGACGAGGCCGGCATCCCCGTGGTCACGCTCTACATGCTCTCCACCGAGAACCTGCGGCGCCCGGCGGAGGAGCTCGCCCCGCTCCTGGAGATCATCCAGACGACGGCGGAGCGCCTCGCCCAGCCGGCCGAGGGCCGCGCCCCCGTGTGCGTGCAGCCGGTCGGCGCGGTGGACCTGCTCCCCGAGCCCATGGCGCGACGGCTCGCCGAGGTGGCCGAGCAGACCCAGGGCCACGACGGCGTGCACGTGAATGTGGCCGTGGGCTACGGGGGCCGCCAGGAGATCCTCGACGCCGTGCGCGAGCTGCTGCGGGACGAGCACGCCCTGGGCCACAGCGCGGCGGAGGTGGCCGAGTCCGTCACCGTCGAGCAGATCGCGGACCGGCTCTACACGCGTGGCCAGCCGGACCCGGACCTGGTCATCCGCACGTCCGGGGAGCAGCGGCTCTCCGGGTTCCTGCTCTGGCAGTCCGCGTACTCGGAGTTCTACTTCTGCGAGGCCATGTGGCCCGCGTTCCGCAAGGTCGACTTCCTGCGTGCCCTGCGCGACTACGGCAGCCGTCAGCGCC
>NZ_JBFBBE010000322.1:0-1615 GCF_040682555.1 Streptomyces sp. NPDC051172 | reverse complement strand
TTCCCGGCGATTGCCGGGTTCTGCTATGAGTTCACCGTCCGCGCCACCGTGTTCCGCGAGGGCCACGACTCCGTGCGCGCCACCGTCCGTCTGCTCGACCCGGCCGGCGCCGAGGTGCAGCGCGTGCAGATGCGTCCGGGCCGGCCCGGGCTGGATGAGGTCGTGGCCACGCTGCGGCCCGCCGAGCCGGGCCTGCACCAGTTCGTGGTCGAGGGCTGGGACGACCCGGTGGGCTCGTGGAAGCACGCGGCCACCGTCAAGATCGCCGCCGGCATCGACGTGGAGCTGATGCTCGCCGAGGGGGCCGCCCTTTTCCGCCGGGCGGCCGAGGACGCGGGGCGCTCGGCCGAGGACCGCGCCGTGTTCGAGGAGGTCGTTCGCGGCCTCGAGGACGAGTCCCTCACCCCTGCCCAGCGCCTGGCCTCCGCCGAGTCGGCGGAGGTGTCCGCCGTCCTCCACGCCCGCCCCGTGCGGGAGCACCTCACGAGCTCCGAGCTCTACCCGCTGGACGTGCAGCGTGAGCTCGCCGGGCGCGGCGCCTGGTACGAGTTCTTCCCCCGCTCCGAGGGCGCCCGCTTCGACGAGGCCACCGGCACGTGGTCCTCCGGCACCTTCGCGACGGCGGCCCGCCGGCTCCCGGCGGTCGCCCGGATGGGCTTCCAGGTGGCCTACCTGCCGCCGATCCACCCGATCGGCACCTCGCACCGCAAGGGTCCGAACAACACGCTGACGGCCGGGCCGCAGGACCCGGGCTCGCCGTGGGCGATCGGCGCGCCCGAGGGCGGACACGACACCGTGCACCCGGACCTGGGCACCGTCGAGGACTTCGAGGCGTTCGTGGCCGCGGCCGCGGACGAGGGCCTCGAAGTGGCCCTGGACCTGGCCCTGCAGTGCTCCCCGGACCACCCGTGGGTCGCCGCGCACCCGGAGTGGTTCACCACCCGCGTGGACGGCACCATCGCGTACGCGGAGAACCCGCCGAAGAAGTACCAGGACATCTACCCGCTGAACTTCGACAACGACCCGGACGGCCTCGCCCAGGCGGTGCTGGACGTGGTGCGGGGCTGGGTGGACCGCGGCGTGCACATCTTCCGCGTGGACAACCCGCACACCAAGCCCCTGTGGTTCTGGGAGTGGCTGATCGCGAAGGTCCGCGCCGAGGAACCGCGCGCCGTGTTCCTCGCCGAGGCCTTCACCCGTCCCGCGATGATGCACGCCCTGGGCAAGGTCGGGTTCCAGCAGTCCTACGGGTACTTCACCTGGCGGAACACCGCCGAGGAGCTCGCGGAGTACCTCCAGGAGATCTCGCATGAGACGCCGGCGTTCTACCGCCCCAACCTCTTCGTCAACACGCCGGACATCCTCACGGAGTACCTGCAGCACGGCGGCCCAGGCGCGTTCCGGATCCGCGCCGTCGTCGCCGCGATGGCCAGCCCGCTGTGGGGCGTCTACGCCGGGTTCGAGCTGTTCGAGCACGTGGCCCGGCCCGGCGCGGAGGAGTACATCGACAACGAGAAGTACGAGTACCGGCCCCGGGACTGGGAGGGCGCGGAGGCCGCGGGTGCATCGCTCGCCCCGTACCTCACCCGGCTCAATGAGATCCGCGCGGCGCACC
>NZ_JBFBBE010000321.1:0-1633 GCF_040682555.1 Streptomyces sp. NPDC051172 | reverse complement strand
CAGGCGGGCGGCTTCGCGCACGCGTCGCCCGATGCCGGGCACCGGGCGCACCTCACCGGCCAGCCCGAGCTCGCCGACCGCGATCATCCCCTGCGGGACGGGGGCCGAGAGCTTCGCCGAGGCCACGGCGACGGCCACGGCCAGGTCCGAGGCGGGCTCCGAGAGCCGCACGCCGCCCACGGTGGCCACATAGCAGTCGTCCTGGGCGAGGGCGAAACGGGCCCGGCGCTGGAGCACGGCCAGGAGCATGTTCACGCGCGCCGCGTCCACGCCGGAGACGGTGCGGCGCGGACTGCCGCCGGCGGACGGGGTGAGCAGGGACTGCACCTCGGCCACGAGCGGGCGCCGGCCCTCGAGCGTCACCGTCACGCACGTGCCCTCGACCGGCTCCGAGACGCCCGAGAGGAACAGACCGGAGGGGTCGTCCAGGGACTCGATGCCGTCCTCCCGCAGGTCGAAGCAGCCGACCTCGTCCGTGGGCCCGAAGCGATTCTTCACCGCACGCACCAGGCGCAGCCGTGAGTGGCGGTCCCCCTCGAACTGGCAGACCACGTCCACCAGGTGCTCGAGCAGCCGCGGACCCGCGATGGTCCCGTCCTTCGTCACGTGGCCCACCAGGACCGTGGTGATCCCCTTCTCCTTGGCCGTGCGGATGAGGCTGGCCGCCACCTCGCGCACCTGGCTGACGCCCCCGGCGATCCCGTCCACCTCGGTGGACTGCAGGGTCTGCACGGAGTCCACGATCACCAGCTCCGGGTCCGTCCGCTCGATCTGCCCCAGTGCCCGGCCCAGGTCCGTCTCCGCCGTCAGACGCAGGGTGTCCGCGATCGCCCCGATCCGGTCTGCCCGAGAGCGCACCTGCGCCGCCGACTCCTCACCCGTCAGGTACAGCACCGAGCGCGGACCGCCGCCTCCCGCGCCGCGGGCCGTCTGGGCGGCCACGTCCAGCAGCAGCGTGGACTTGCCGATGCCCGGCTCGCCGGCCAGCAGGATCACCGCACCCGGCACGAGGCCGCCGCCGAGCACGCGGTCCAGCTCGCGCACGCCCGTGGAGCGGAACGAGGCCAGCGTGGCGTCCACGTCCGCGATGCGCGGCGCGACCTCCACGACGGTGGCCGCGCGCGTGCGACCGGTGGTGGACGTCAGGCCGATCTCCTCGACCGTGCCCCACGACTGGCACTCCCCGCAGCGGCCGACCCACTTCACGGTGGTCCAGCCGCACTCGGTGCAGCGGTATCCGGGGGCGCGCTTCGGGGCGGTCTTGGTGGCCATGCGCCCACTCTAGGAGCCGAGGCGGACGCGTTAACCGGCCCGCGCACGGCCCCGCTGTCGACCGCCGGGGCCGCGCGCCGCCGTCGGGCTCAGACGCGGGGCAGGTAGGCCCGCGCCTCGTCGTGCTCGGCGCCCGTGGCCTCGATGAGGTCCACCATCATGGGCCGCAGCAGCATCACGAGCGCCTCGCCGTGCACGGATCCGCCGCCCAGCTGGTGCGGGTCCAACGCGGAGGCGGACGCCCCCAGGGCGTCCCGCGCCACGGACAGCGAGCGATGGCGGCCCTCGGCCTGGGGCTCCACGAGGGAGCGGTGCAGGATCTCGACGGCGTCCGCGGCGTCGTCGAACCAGGCGGCCAGGC
>NZ_JBFBBE010000320.1:0-1658 GCF_040682555.1 Streptomyces sp. NPDC051172 | reverse complement strand
CCTCGATCCACCGCGTGAATATTGATCACGGGTGTCGGGCGGGTTGCGGGTGTTTCTTCGGGGTGCGGGCAGCGGTGATCGCCGGGTGGCCGTCCGGTGCGGGGTCTCCGAGTCTTTCGGGTCGTGGGCGGTCAGGGCGGTGGCGCGGGTCAGGTGCGCATGCGTTGTCCGGTGGCGGTCCACAGGTCGGTGAAGTCGTCGGCCCAGCGCCAGAGTTGGGGAAAGTGGAGGGTGAGGCGGCGGGCGCCGGTGGCGATCCGGGCGGGGATGTTGATCAGGTGGCGGCGGATGGTGCCGGTCCGCGCCCGGGCGTGGAAGACGGAGGCGAGGTGGCCGGCGGCCCGGGTGAGGTTGTAGGCGGTGGCTGCCAGGGTGAGCCAGGCGGCGTTCGCGGTGAACTTCCCCGAGGGCAGGTGGGCGAGCGCGGAGTCTTCCAGGTCGGCGAAGACCTGCTCGACCTGGGCGTGTTCACGGTGCATGGGCTCGGCCTGGGCCAGGACGAACGGGCTGTCGGTGAAGATGACGTGGTGGCGCCAGACGCCGAACAGCTCGGCCTGCCCCTCGGGCACGCTCTTGGGGTTCAGGCGCTTCACGCGTCGCACGATCAGCCGGGCGGTGGTGTGGAACGCCTTCTTCTTGCTGGTGAACGCGGTGAAGGGGACTTCGGTGATCTCCGCGTCCGAGATCCAGCGTTCCTCCTCGGCGTCCCAGACGGCGGCGGCGTACTTGATCGGTGTCCAGGTGTCCTCGGGGATGGTGGCGATGGCCTCGCGGATCTTCTTCCTGACCGCGACCGCGAGGGAGAACCGTGCGCCGGCCGTGCGGCAGACGTCGACGACCTTGTGGGAGTAGTACGCGGAGTCGGCGCGGACGATGATCTGCGCGGTGATGCCCATCGCCCGCACGGTGGCAAGGGCTTCGCGCAGCAGCGACGCGGCGCCCTTGCCGGAGCCCGCCGAGCCCTTGCGCAGTCTCGTGGCCACGATCACCGGCGCGCAGGTGCCCGTCTTGACGGTGACGATCTGGAAGTGCAGGCCGCGCTGTTTGGTGTAGCCGAAGGAGGCGCCCTGCTTGGCCGGGCCGTAGACCTGCTTGACCTTGGAGTCGATGTCGACGAACACCACCTCGTCCGTGGTGGGGACCAGGCCGGTGTGCGCGGCGAGATTGCAGGTGAACGCGCGTGTGGCGGACTCCAGTTGGCGCACGTGTCCCCAGGTGAACGCGCGCAGGAACGACCCCAGCGTGGACGGGGCACGCACCCCGCCGAACAGGCGCGGCAGGCCACCGTGGCGCAGCACGTCCAGGTCATCGATGCTGTCCGCCCCGGCCACCATCCCGCCCACGATCGACAGCGCCTTCGCGTCGGCGGCCGTCCCAGCCCCGTTCTTCGCACCGAGGAGCTTCACCTTCCCAGCGACCAGGGCGGGCAGGCCGCACCGCTCGGCCAGCCGGATCGTCGGGACCAGCCCGGCATGCGCGATCAGGTCGGGGTCGTCGAACGCGGCGAACAGTTCCGCGGGCCTGTGGGAGACTTTCACTTCAGAGGTGCCTTGCCGATCGTGCGTGCTGGAAGCGTAGGAACTCCCATCATCGCAGGTCAGCAGGCACCTCTTCCTATTCCTCTGTCCACAGGCCGACTATCACGCGGTGGATCGAGG
>NZ_JBFBBE010000319.1:0-1666 GCF_040682555.1 Streptomyces sp. NPDC051172 | reverse complement strand
GGCGGGGTCCGTGCCGTGAAGCACTACATGCAGCGCACGGCGATCCAGGGCTCCCCGGACATGCTCACGGCCATCACCGGCGTGTGGCATCAGGGCGCCGCGGCCCACACGGTGACCCGCGAGGACGTGGAGGCCGGCACCGCGGTGCACCCGTTCTACAAGTCCCTGGCCGAGTTGACGGTGGGCGACCAGTTCGCCTCCGGCCTGCGCACCGTGACCCTGGAGGACATCACCGCCTTCGCGGAGGAGACCGGGGACAGGTTCTACGCCCACACGGACGAGGAGGCCGCCATGGCCAACCCGTTCTTCCCGCGCCGCGTCGCCCACGGCTACCTGCTGGTCTCGTGGGCCGCGGGGCTGTTCGTGGCCCCGGATCCGGGCCCGGTGCTGGCCAACTACGGCCTGGAGAACCTGCGCTTCGTCACGCCGGTGACCTACGACGACGCCATCCGCGTGACCCTGACCGCCAAGCGGATCACCCCGCGCGTGAGCGACGAGTACGGCGAGGTGGCCTGGGACTGCCGGATCCACAACCAGAAGGACGAGCTCTGCGCCCAGTACGACGTGCTGACGCTCGTGGCCAAGACCTGGCCGATGGCCCCGTCCGAGACCTCCCAGGGCTGAGCCTCCCCTGCTTCGATGGGCCGTCCCGTACGCCCGCTGCGCACCGGGCGGCCCGTCGTCGTCCCCGGGAACAAGGAGAGTGCCCGGGACGTTCACCTGGGCGTCCCATTCGGACCGCGAGAGAAGAAGGTCGACACACATGTCCGAGTTCACCCGTTTCGAGCAGGTCGCCGTGCTGGGCACCGGCGTGCTGGGTTCGCAGATCATCATGCAGGCGGCGTACCACGGCAAGAAGGTGATGGCCTACGACGCGGTCCCCGCCGCCCTCGAGGGGATCGAGCGCCGCTGGGCGTGGATCCGCCAGGGCTACGAAGCGGACCTCGGGGAGGGCTACGACGCGCAGCGCTTCGACGAGGCCATCGCCCGCATCACGCCGACCTCGAACCTCGGCGAGGCCCTGGCGGATGCGGACATCGTGGTCGAGGCCGTCCCGGAGAACCTGGAGCTCAAGCGCAAGGTGTGGGCCCAGGTGGGCGTGCTCGCCCCCGCCACGACCCTGTTCGCCACGAACACCTCCTCCCTGCTGCCCTCGGACTTCGCCGACGCCAGCGGCCATCCGGAGCGCTTCCTGGCCCTGCACTACGCCAACCGCATCTGGGCGCAGAACACCGCCGAGGTCATGGGCACCGCCGCGACCTCGCCGGAGGCCGTCGCGGGTGCCCTGCAGTTCGCCGAGGAGACCGGCATGGTCCCCGTGCACGTGCGCAAGGAGATCCCGGGCTACTTCCTCAACTCCCTGCTCATCCCGTGGCTGCAGGCCGGCTCGAAGCTGTACATGCACGGAGTGGGCAATCCGGCGGACATCGACCGCACCTGGCGCGTGGCCACCGGCAACGAGCGCGGCCCGTTCCAGACCTACGACGTCGTGGGTTTCCACGTGGCCGCCAACGTCTCCCGCAACACGGGCGTCGACTGGCAGCGCGGCTTCGCTGAGCTGCTCGAGAAGAGCATCGCCGAGGGCCACAGCGGTGTGGCCGACGGTCAGGGCTTCTACCGCTACGGGCCGGACGGGGAGAACCTCGGCCCGGTGGAGGACTGGAAC
>NZ_JBFBBE010000318.1:0-1678 GCF_040682555.1 Streptomyces sp. NPDC051172 | reverse complement strand
GAGCCTTCGCCATCTTCGAACGTGCAGGTCGGAGGGGCTGGTGTGCGGTTTGGTCGGGGTGCTCGGGCTGGTCGCGGGCGCGAGTCCTCGGTCTTGATCGTCCGTCAGTCGTCGGTCAGCGGTTGACTTCGATGTTCGTCAGGACGAGCAGGGCGCGCAGGAGGGCGGTGGCGCGGCCGGGGTTGGTGCGGAGCTTCGTCAACACGCGCCAGTTCTTCAGGTGGGCGAATCCGTGTTCGACCGGGGCGCGTCCGGCGGCCGGCACGCGGTTGGCCTCCTTCTGGCCGGGGGTCAGCTTGCGGGTGCGGGTGGCCTTGTAGCCGGTGACGATGACCAGGTCATCGGGGTCGTCGGGGTTGTCCACGCCAATGAAGCCCAGGTCGGCGAGCGCCCCGAGGCCGGCGGCCTTCAAGTGGTCGACGATGTGCTCGTGGCGGGCGGCCTTCGCGTCGTGGGTGCGGCCCGGCCGGGCCGCCGAGATCCAGACCAGGCGGCCCTTCTCGTCGGTCAGGGCGAGGAAGTGCAGGCCGTGGCGGTGGTGCTTGCCGGAATAGTTGCGCCGGTCCTCGGCTCCGGTGCGGCGCTCGGTCGGTATCAAGGTGCCGTCGAGCAGCACGACCTCCCCATCGCGCTTCGCGATCTTCTTCAGGGCACGGTCCAGGCGCGGGGCCTTCGCGGCGAGCAGGCCGATCATCTCGTCGCGCCAGCGCCGCAGGGTGGATTCGGGCACGTCGTTGCCGCCGGCCAGGTCGAGTACGCGCTGGTCGTGCCGCAGGTTGGCCAGGACCAGCAGGGCGATCCGGGCCGGCGGCAGCGTACGGAACGGGGACTTGATCGCCTTCAGGTGCTCGCGCAGCAGGCCGGCCATGTACTCGACGGTGTGCGTGGACACGTTGAGGCGGCACTGGTAAACAAGTGAGACGCCCTCGGCGGGCGTGTTGTTTTTCGTCACACAATCTCAACAGCCGCCGAGGGCACCCCGGTTACGGCCGCATCCACCATCTTGACATCTCTTGCCACGATCTGTGTCGGTGCTGGTCACAGGCGTGCGGCGAAGCGTCCGTCGGCCAGCTTGCGCAGCCAACCCCGCTCGGCGAGCTTGGTCAGCTTCCCGCGCAGCGGCTCCAGTTTGCCCCGCACGCTGGTGTCCAGGCCCAGCACCTCGGCGACCGCGCGGGTCGCCACCGGAGCTCCGGCCTGGTGGACCGCAGCCATGATCCGCTGGTAGTCCGGCGGCAGCGCGCTCTCGTCCATGCCACCCTCGCGGTGCGGGACCAGCAGCACCGCACGGCCCGCGACCTGCACCGCGACCGGCGCGGCCTCCTCAGCCACCGCGTGTTCGGCGGCGAACTGTTCGGCCATGCGCTGCCAGACCCGTTCGGCCACGGCGAGTTCGTCACGCTCGGCCCGCACCTGGTCGAGCTGCTTGACCAGCTGCTCTTCGAGTTCGTCCAGTTCCGTGCGCCGCGCGGCGATCCGTACCACGATCTCGGACTCCGTCATGCAGCGGATCGTAGGCGGCCCCCTGGCCGGGACGCACAGGAACCGGCGAAACCGCCCCGGCGCGACCTGCCAGACGATCAAGACCGCAGACTTGCGCCCGCGACCAGCCCGAGTATCCCCACCCAACCGCACGCCAGAGCCTCCGACCAGGCATGTTCGAAGATGGCGATGACTC
>NZ_JBFBBE010000317.1:0-1688 GCF_040682555.1 Streptomyces sp. NPDC051172 | reverse complement strand
CCCGTGCCGGGGCGGGCCTGCTCGCCGCGGCCGTGCTCATGGTGGGGCTCTCCGGTTGCGCGGTCGCGGAGGACGGCGGCGAGGCCGCGTCCGAGGCCGCGAGCTCCTCGTCCTCGCAGGCGACGGACACCTCGGCCGAGGCCGGGGGACAGCCCGTGGCGGACACCGCCGTGGGGAACGCCGCGAGGACCGCGCTGCCCTCCGTGGTGACCATCTCCGCGACGTCGAGCTCCGCCTCCGGTTCCGGTTCCGGGTCGATCCTGGACACGGAGGGGCACATCCTCACGAACACCCACGTGGTCACCCTCGGCGGCCAGGCCAACGACGCCGAGCTGACGGTGCGCACCTCGGACGGGGAGGTCTACGCTGCCACCGTCGTGGGCACCGACCCGCTGTCCGACCTGGCCGTCATCAAGATCGACGCCCCGGACCTCACCCCCATCCAGATCGGCCGGTCCGGGGATTTGAAGGTCGGGGACGAGGCCGTCGCCATCGGCGCCCCCCTGGGCCTGCCGAACACCGTGACCGACGGGATCATCTCCACCCTGGACCGGACCATCGCGGTGGCGTCCTCCGAGGCGCCCGAGCCGCAGGGCGAGAGCTCCGGCTCGTCCTCCGGCTCCGACCAGTACCGTTTCCAGCTGCCGGGCACCCCGCAGGGCACCCGGGGCGAGGTGTACATCAACGTGCTGCAGACCGACGCGGCCATCAACCCCGGCAACTCCGGAGGCGCGCTCGTCGACGCCGAGGGTCGCCTGGTGGGCGTGAACGTCGCGATCGCCTCGACCGGCCAGGACCCGAGCGAGGCGGGCAACATCGGGGTCGGCTTCGCCATCCCCGTGGACTACGCCCAGCGGGTCGCGCAGGACCTGATCGACCACGGCAAGGCCACGCATGCCATGCTCGGCGTGAGCGTCACCCCGGAGCCCGCCGAGGTGCAGGGCGGCGGCGAGAACGCTCAGACCGTGTTCAGCGACGGCGCCCGCGTCCAGCAGGTCGTGGAAGGGTCGGCGGCCGACGCGGCCGGGTTGAAGGAGGGCGACGTGATCACCGCCGTCGGCGACCGCGCGGTGATCGACTCCGAGTCCCTCACCGCCGTCGTCCGCGAGTACCGCGTGGGAGACTCGGTGGACGTCACCTACCTCCGCGACGGCGCGGAGCAGAAGACCGAGGTGACGTTCACGGAGGACACCCAATCCTGACCACCACACTCACCACCCCCGCTGAGCTCGCCGCCCACCACGGCTGGCGCCGGGTCTTGGCCGTCGGCGCCCATCCGGACGACCTCGACTTCGGGGCCGCCGCCACCCTGGCCGGATTCAGCGCGGCCGGGCTGCACATCGAGCTGTGCATCGTGACGGACGGGGACGCCGGCGGCTTCGACTCGGAGGGTGCCGAGGCGATGACCGCCCGCCGGCACGCCGAACAGCGCGCGGCCGCCGCCGTCGTCGGTGCCGCCGAGGTCCACTTCCTCGGCGAGCGCGACGGACACCTCGAGCCGGACCACGGCGTGCGCCGCAAGCTCGTGGCCCTGATGCGCCGCGTCCGCCCGGACGTCGTCCTCAGCACCCACCCCGAGCGGGACTGGGAGCGGATGCAGGCCGCCCACCCGGACCACCTCGCCTGCGGCGAGGCCGTGGTGCGCGCCGCGTACCCGGCGGTCGAGAACCCGTACGCGTACCCGGAGC
>NZ_JBFBBE010000316.1:0-1692 GCF_040682555.1 Streptomyces sp. NPDC051172 | reverse complement strand
GCCCGAGATGGTCTTCGGCAGCTCGAGGAACTCGATGCGCCGGATGCGCTTGTACGGGGGCAGCTGGGTGAGCGTGAACTGCAGGATCGCCCGCGCGGTCTCCGCGGTGGGCTCGTGGCCCGGGGCGAGGGTGACGAAGGCCTTCGGCACGGCCAGTCGCAGCTCGTCCGGGGTGGGGACGATCGCGCCCTCCATCACGGCCGGGTGCTTGACCAGCACCGACTCCAGCTCGAACGGGGACACCTTGTAGTCCGAGGACTTGAAGACGTCGTCCGCGCGGCCCACATAGGTCAGCACGCCGTTCTCGTCGCGGCGGGCGATGTCGCCGGTGTGGAACACGCCGTCGCGGAACACCTCGTCCGTCTTCTCCTGGTTGCCGTAGTAGGACTTCAGCAGGCCCACCGGACGCGGGTCCAGGCGCAGGCAGATCTCGCCCTCCTCGGCCTCCTGGCCCGTGAGCGGGTCGAGCAGGGTGACGTCCATGCCGGGCAGCGGGCGGCCCATGGAGCCGATGACGACCTTCTGGCCGGGGGTGTTGGCGATCTGCAGGGTGGTCTCGGTCATCCCGAAGCCGTCGCGGATCGTGGTGCCCCACGCCTTGTGCACCTGGTCGATCACCTCGGCGTTGAGCGGCTCGCCCGCGGAGATGGTCTTGGTCGGCGGGGTCGTCAGCTGCGCCAGGTCCGCCTTGATGAGCATGCGCCACACGGTGGGCGGGGCGCAGAAGCTCGTGACGCCGTAGCGCTCCATGTTGGCCATCAGGGCCGCGGGGTCGAACTTGCGGGCGTTGTGCACGAGGATCGTGGCCTCCGCGATCCACGGGGCGAAGAAGTTGGACCACGCGTGCTTGGCCCAGCCCGGGGAGGCCACGTTGAGGTGCACGTCGCCCGGCTCCAGACCGATCCAGTAGAGCGTCGTGAGGTGGCCGACCGGGTACGAGGTGTGGGTGTGCTCCACGAGCTTCGGCTTCGAGGTGGTGCCCGAGGTGAAGTAGAAGAGCAGCGTCTCGTCCGCGGGGGTCGGCTCGGCCGGGGTCAGCTCGGTGGCGGCGTCGTCGGCGTCGTCGTAGGAGAGCACGGTGTGGCCGGCGACCTCGGGGGCGCGGCGCGCCGGGCCCTCCGCGAAGACGCCCGGCACGTGCACCAGGTGCAGGTCCTCGCCGACGCCGGCGAACTTGGCCAGGTCCTCGGCGCCGGCCACGGCCCATGCGGCGCTGGCGCGCGTCACCCGGTCCTCGAGGTCCCCGGAGGTCATCTGTGTGGTGGTGGGCACCATGACCACCCGCAGCTTGATGCAGGCGAGCATGAACTCCCACAGCTCCACCTGGTTGTTCAGCATGAGGATGAGACGGTCGCCGCGGCGCAGGCCCTGCGCGGAGAGCCAGTTCGCCACCCGGTTGGAGGCCGCGGAGAGCTCGGCGAAGGTGCGTTCGGTGCTGCGACCGTCGTCCTCGGCGATGATCAGCGCCGGCACGTCCGCGCGGGCCGGGTCCTGAGCCAGGCGGTCGAACCAGTCGAAGCCGAAGTTGAAGTGCTCGAAGCGGGGCCACTCGAACTCGGCGCGGGCGCGCTCGTCGTCGGTCTGGCACTCGACCAGCAGGTCGCGGGCCGCGCGGAACACCTCCGTCGGCCACGGGGCGGCGACGGCGGTGGGGTCCTGGACGGTCATGGGTCCCTCCTCGAGGTGGTTGCT
>NZ_JBFBBE010000315.1:0-1699 GCF_040682555.1 Streptomyces sp. NPDC051172 | reverse complement strand
GGTTCTGTCGACGATCTTGTGATCCGGACGGTTGTACGGGTCGTGCCGACTGTTCGCGATCATGCATCGCGTGCTCTCGTGATGTGCTCTTGGAGCTGTTTCCGTACCTGTCCCCGCTGCTGATCGAGGAGGTCGAACGACGGCCGGAAAACGTGGTGCTGAGGACGCGCGTGCGGGCGACGACTGGGGCCTGCCGATGCGGCCAGAGGTCGGCTCGGGTGCACGGTCGGTACGTACGGAGGTTGCGCGATGTCGCCGTTGGCGGGCTCGGCGTGGTGATCGAGTTGTGCGTGCGCCGATTCCGCTGCGAGAACCCTGACTGCACAGCGGTGACGTTCGCCGAACAGATCGCGGGGCTGACCACCCCGCACAGTCGCTATAGCCCGCTGCTGCGTGGGGTGTTAACGCGGGTCGGGCTGGCGCTGGCCGGCAGGGCAGGAGTCCGACTCGCGGCCGCGGCCGGTATCACCGTGGGCAAGGACACGCTGCTGCGGCTGGTCAGAGCCCTGCCAGACCCGGAGATCGGCGAGGTGGAGGTACTCGGTGTCGACGACTTCGCCTTCCGTAAAGGCCGCCACTACGGCACCGTGCTCATCGACATGGCCACCCACCGTCCACTGCATCTCTACGACGGACGTGAGGGAGAGGACCTGGCTGCCTGGCTCCGCGGTCACCCTGAGGTGAAGGTCATCTGCCGTGACCGTTCCGGCGGATACGCGGAAGGTGCACGGGTCGGGGCACCGCAGGCCGAGCAAGTCGCTGATCGCTATCACCTGTGGGCCAACCTCGGCCAGGCGGTCGAGAAGTCGGTGAACGCCCATCGTTCCCGCCTGACCGAGCCACTTCCCGGAAAGGACGGTAACTCCAACGCCCTGGAGGCGGAGCCCGAGGAGGTCCAGCCAACGACGGAGCTGAAGATCGTGACTCGATTGCGTGAGCAGCATGCCGCCGCCCACGAACTGTGGGAGAAGGGCATGTCCAAGGCGGCGATCGGCCGGAAACTCGGGCTACACCAGGCCACCGTCCGCAAGCTGGTCAACGCCCGCTCGGCGGACGATGTCGTCGCCAAGAGCCTGCAGCGGGCGCATGTCGTCGATCCGTACGTCGGCCACCTGCACCGGCGCTGGAACGAAGGTGTCAGAAACGCCGCCCAGCTCTACCGCGAGATCCAACAACTGGGCTATCCAGGTGGCGAGTTGGCCGTCCAGCGTCATCTGCGGCGCTACCGGACCGGGCGCGGACACGCACCCGTCCCCGGCCCCAAGCCTCCGTCGGTCCGCGAGGTCACCTCCTGGATCATGACCCACCCCGAGCACCTCCGGGACGAGGACGCCGACAAGCTCCACCGCCTACGCAAACGGGATCCGGAGCTCGACCGGCTCACCCTCCATGTCAGAAAGTTCGCCGCGATGCTGACCGGACGCCACGGCGACCGCCTCGAAGACTGGATCACCAACGCCGAGCGAGACACGCTGACCCCGCTCGCGGGTTTCGCCCGCAACCTCCGCCGCGACTTCGACGCCGTCCGCAACGGACTGTCTCTTCCCCACAGTTCCGGCGCCGTCGAAGGCAACATCAACCGGCTGAAGATGCTGAAACGCCAGATGTTCGGCAGGGCCAGCCTCGATCTCCTACGCAAACGCGTCCTACTCGCACGGTGAGTCTGAACTATCCGGATCACAAGATCGTCGACAGAACC
>NZ_JBFBBE010000314.1:0-1740 GCF_040682555.1 Streptomyces sp. NPDC051172 | reverse complement strand
CGGATGAGCGCGCGGGGCACGGAGCGCCGAGGACCCAGGCGCTCCGCCTCGAGCCGCGCGCCCACCCCGACGAGCGCGGCGAACAGGGGCGCCGTGAGGTGCTCGGAGAGGTGGAGCACCCCACCCGGGCCGCCGGCGGGCGCCGTGTGGGCGACCATCATCGCGACCAGGGCCAGGCCGCGCGCGACGTCCACCCAGACCAGGCGGCCCCGGGCGGTGTGGGTGGCGGCGGGAGCGTGGGAGGGGGCGGGCACGGCGACCTCCGAGGTGGGGGACTCAGTCCAGGACGCGGGTGAGGTCGGCGTCCTCGTAGCGGACCGGCTTCGAGCCGGTGACGAGCTTGTGCCCGAGCCACAGCGCGAGGAACAGGGGCAGGCCGATGTACGCGCTGGCCACGGCCACGAGGTCCACGTCGCCCATGAACGCCTGGTAGTTCTGCCCGAGGATCACGACGGCGCACATGACCAGCGCCACGATCGGGCCCAGGGGGAACAGGAAGGCGCGGTAGGGCAGGTCCTTCGAGTCGTGGCCCTGCGCGACGTAGGCCCGCCGGAACCGGTAGTGGCTCCAGGCGATGCCCATCCACACGATGAACCCGGCCAGGCCCGAGGCGGAGACGAGCCACACATAGGCGGCGCCGTCCCCGATGAACGTGGTCAGGAAGCACGCCGCGCCCACCGCGGTGGTGGCGTAGAGGGCGTTCATGGGCACGCCGCGCCGGTTCACCTTCGCCAGGAAGCGCGGGGCCTTGCCGGAGTCGGCCAGGGCCCAGAGCATGCGGGTGGAGGCGTACAGGCCCGAGTTGCCCGCGGAGAGGATGGCCGTGAGGATCACGGCGTTCATCACGGAGGCGGCGGCGAGCACACCCGCGTTCTCGAAGACGAGCGTGAACGGGGAGATCGAGATGTCCTCGACGTCGCTGCCCAGCAGGTGGGGGCTGGTGTAGGGGATGAGGAAGCCGACGACGGTGATCGCGCCGACGTAGAAGAGCAGGATGCGCACGAACACGGTGCGGATCGCCTTGGGCACGTTCTTCTCCGGGTCCTCGGCCTCACCCGCGGCCACGCCGACCAGCTCGGTGCCCTGGAAGGAGAAGCCGGCCACCATGAAGATCGCCAGGATGCCGGCGCCGCCGCCCACGAAGGGGGCCTCGCCGTCCGTCCAGTTGTGGAAGCCGGGGGAGGAGCCGCCGAGGATGCCGACGATCATCAGGACGCCGAGCACCAGGAAGATCACCACGGTGGCGACCTTGATGAGCGAGAACCAGAACTCGCTCTCGCCGTAGGCGCGCGTGGAGAGGGCGTTGAGGCCGAAGAGCAGCGCGAGGAAGGTCGCGGACCAGATCCACGAGGGCACGTCCGGGAGCCAGTACCGCATGATCAGGGCCGCCGCGACGAGCTCGGCGGCCACCGTGATCGCCCAGTTGTACCAGTAGTTCCAGCCGATGGCGAAGCCGAACGAGGGGCTCACGAAGCGGGTCGAGTACTCCTCGAACGCGCCGGAGACCGGCAGGTACGTGGACATCTCACCGAGCGACTGCATCAGCAGGAACACCATGAAGCCGATGGCCACGTAGGCCGCAAGGGCGCCACCGGGGCCGGCGGTCGCGATGGTGTTGCCCGAGGCCACGAACAGGCCCGTGCCGATGGCGCCGCCCATCGCGATCATCGTCAGGTGCCGGGATTTGAGGGAGCGCCGCAGGGAGCCGCCCTCGGGGGTGATGTGGGCGGCGGAGGCGGG
>NZ_JBFBBE010000313.1:0-1740 GCF_040682555.1 Streptomyces sp. NPDC051172 | reverse complement strand
GACGTGACACCGATCGGCTCGGCGCCGGTGGAGGCGACCAGCTCGGCGAGGGGGCCGGCGTTGGCATACGTCACGCGACCACGCTGGACGAGTACCGCAAGCACATCGAGAAGGACGCCGCGCTCGAGCGCCGCTTCCAGCCGATCCAGGTCGCCGAGCCGTCCGTCGGGGACGCCACGGAGATCCTGCGTGGCCTGCGGGACCGCTACGAGGCGCACCACAAGGTCTCCATCACGGACGGTGCGCTCAAGGCCGCCGCCGGCCTGGCGGACCGCTACGTCTCCGACCGACACCTGCCGGACAAGGCCATCGACCTGATCGACGAGGCAGGCGCGCGTCTGCGCATCCGTCGCATGACCGTGCCGCCGGAGATCAAGGCCTACGAGTCCCGCATCGCGGAGGTGCGCACCCAGAAGGAGGCCGCCATCGACGGCCAGGACTTCGAGGGCGCCGCCCGCCTGCGCGACCAGGAGCAGCAGCTCGAGGACGAGCGCCGCGAGAAGGAGCAGGCGTGGCGCACCGGTGCGGACGCCGACGTCGCCACGGTGGACGAGGACCTCATCGCCGAGGTGCTCTCCAAGTCCACCGGCATCCCGGTGTTCAAGCTCACCGAGGAGGAGACGGACCGCCTGCGCAACATGGAGGAGGAGCTCCACCGCCGCGTGATCGGCCAGGACGAGGCCATCAAGTCCCTGTCCCGCGCCATCCGCCGCACCCGCGCGGGCCTGAAGGACCCGAACCGCCCCTCGGGGTCGTTCATCTTCGCCGGCCCCACCGGCGTCGGCAAGACGGAGCTGGCCAAGTCCCTCGCAGAGTTCCTCTTCGGGGACGAGGACGCGCTCATCACGCTGGACATGTCCGAGTTCCAGGAGAAGCACACCGTCTCGCGCCTGTTCGGTGCCCCTCCCGGCTACGTGGGCTACGAGGAGGGCGGCCAGCTCACCGAGAAGGTCCGCCGCCGTCCGTTCTCCGTGGTGCTGTTCGACGAGGTGGAGAAGGCCCATCAGGACCTCTTCAACTCCCTGCTGCAGATCCTCGAGGACGGTCGCCTGACCGACTCGCAGGGCCGCGTGGTGGACTTCAAGAACACCGTGATCATCATGACCACGAACCTCGGCACCCGGGACATCTCCAAGGGCGTCATGACCGGCTTCCAGTCGGCCACGGACACCACCACCGGGTACGAGCGGATGAAGGGCAAGGTCAAGGAGGAGCTGCGCCAGCACTTCCGCCCCGAGTTCCTCAACCGTGTGGACGACGTGATCGTGTTCCCGCAGCTGCAGAAGCACGAGATCGTGGAGATCGTGGACCTGTTCATCTCCCGCCTCGGCAAGCGCCTGGCGGAGCAGGACCTGTCCATCGAGCTCACCCAGTCCGCCAAGGAGCTGCTCGCGGACCGCGGCTACGATCCGGCCATGGGTGCCCGCCCGCTGCGCCGCACCATCCAGCAGATGGTGGAGGACCAGCTCTCGGAGAAGATCCTCTTCGGTGAGATCCCGGCCGGCTCCCTCATCACCGTGGACACCACGGGCGAGGGGGAGGGCGCCGAGCTGACGTTCACGTTCTCCGGCGGCCGGGAGGCCCTGGAGGGCGCGGACCTGGCCGAGCTCGAGTCCGGTGCCGGCGATTCGGTGGACGCCGACCGCTCCGCGTGACCCGCGGGGCCTGATCCGCGACGCCGGACCGCGCGTCCGGTGCCCACGGCCCGTCGCCCCTCCCTTCGAGGAGGAGGCGGCGGGC
>NZ_JBFBBE010000312.1:0-1746 GCF_040682555.1 Streptomyces sp. NPDC051172 | reverse complement strand
CGGTGAACGCGTCCCGGAGCACGGCGAGGGGGTTGACCGCGTGCTTGACGGCGGTTGAGAGCACGCCGCGGATCAGGTAGCGGTCCTTGGCGCGGGCGAGGTCGGTGAGCCGGCCGGAGATGTTCTCCTGGATCTTGGCGGGCCGCAGGTCGCGTTCGGCAGGCCACCGCATATGATCCAACCACAGAGTGCCACCAGGACGCTCACGGGGCGTCAGGAGACCAGCGCTCCCCGATTACCCGGTGAATGCTTACGGACAGCCGACGGGACAGCAAACGCGGAACACGACACTGGAGAGCCGGGTGCGGTCATAAGTCGCATGCCCGGTTCGGGAAGGGGCCGTCGGAAAAGGACCTCAGCCAGGGGCACCTCGTCGGCGGCCTACTTCACCCTTCCCAACCGGCGCTGCGAACGTCGGTCTACTCGGTGACCTTCAATCGATCACTCGGGAAGGTACGCCCTGCGCGTCCAACCCGAGGCCGATCCACAGGTCTTGAGCATTGCTCTCTCGACAGCACGGCCCGCGACCCGCTGCGGGTGCCTTGGGCGAACTACCCGCTGCATCCGGTGGCCTGTGCCCGCCTGATCGGCGACTACACCGTGGTCACCGTGGAGACCTCCGGTCCTCTGCTGGCCCGCCTACTGCAGGTGGCCGGCCTGGACGCGCGCTGGGTCCGCCCGCCGGGGAAGGCAGACCTCCAGCAGGGCGAAGTAGTCATGGAGATCCACCAGCAGGAACAGCTTCAGATGCGGCGCTCTGAGCTGGAGCGCTACCTGCTTGAGCTACTGCGGCCGGGCTCGTGGGTTGCGGGCATCAAACACGTCCTCGCCGCACGGCAGACCGGGCAGCCGTGGCCGCACTACCGCAACGAGCACGAGGTCTGGGTTTAGCCGACCAGCACCCGAGCATGCCCGACATAGCGTTTCCGCTCGACTTGATCGAGGCCCAGCGGGACTGGAACCGCGCCCGGGCCGCCCTTGTGCGCCGGCCGGTCAAGACGCCCGAGCTGCTCAACCGACTGCGGACCCTGGGGGTCGGGGTCGCCGTGCACTCCTTCTGGGAGACGGAGGACGGCAAGAGCCCCTCCGCGCGAGAGGACCTGCGCCGACGGGTCAGCGAGATGGAGAAGGCCGAGGAACGCCTCACGGACCAGCAGCGGCGGATCCTGACATGGGTCAGGCGCTGGGTCGCTGAGCACGGCGAGGCGCCCACGCAACGGCAGATCGGCCAGGCCGTGGGGCTGTCCAGTACGGGGTCGGTCTCGTACCAGCTCGCCAAGCTGGAGGAGGCCAATCTCATCGACCGCCGCAGCCACGGCCGAGGAATCGCCCTGCGCTGGTGAGACCCCAGTACACCCGAGGACAGACCTCCGAAACCGCCTGCATGCCGGGCCTCGCCCGGTCACACTGGTTTGTATGAAGTTGCCCCGAGTTGAGTGCGGGTCCTGTCAGCGGCAGGTCGCCGCCGGTATGGTGGCGGGACGCCCCAGCAAGGGCCGCATCTGGCGGCACGACCCCCCGGGCATGCGCAGCATGTACGGCGGCTCACTGGTCTCCTGCGCCGGCTCACTGGTCATCGTCGACCTGCCGCTCCCCGCGCAGCAGCTGGAGTTCCCCGACGCGGCCGACGAGCTCGCCGACGTCGATGGCGCCGAGGAGATGGCGCTCTTCTGACCGGCCGCCGCGGCGACTCAGGGAGGGGCGGGCCGCCACGGCGCGAGCGGATCGAACCCCAGCAGCTCGATC
>NZ_JBFBBE010000311.1:0-1752 GCF_040682555.1 Streptomyces sp. NPDC051172 | reverse complement strand
CAATGCCGCGAAGTTAAGGATTGCCCGCGAGCGTCAAGGTGTCCGGAAGGATCAGTTTGTAGGTGTTGGGGGCGGTGCGGGTCAGCAGGCCGCGGCGGGTCCAGGTGCCGAGCTGGGAGATGAGGCTGCGTACGGGTGTGGGAGCGGTGAGGCCGAGGCGGTCGGCGATCTCCATGGCTTTCCAGGGCCGGGGCGGTTCGGCTGCCATGAGCTGGCAGACATCGCTCCAACGTCCCGGACGTGCAGACGTCGAGGCTGGTGAGGTGGGCAGGGCGGGAGGGGCGATGGTGATGTCGATGGCAGTGACGGGACTGCTGCTGCGGGGACGGCCGTCGCGATTCCAGGTGTGGTAGCGGGAGATCCCTCGCTTGACGATACGGGCGGAGATCCGCGGACGGCGGGGCGGGAGCAAGTGGCCGAGGACGTGTGCGCCGATGTGGCCGACGAGGTCGACACGGTCGTCGACGGTTGTCGGGACCAGGCCGCTGGCGATGACGACGGTGTCGCGTGCGGCTTCGAGCGCGGCGGTGAAACTGGCGCGGTCGGGGTCCAGTGCGGGAACGGTCTCGATGGCGGTGACCATGGTCGAGCGCAGCGCCTGGTAGAGGGCGAGGAGCGCCCACAGTTCCTGGGTGATGCCTATGGGGTCCTTGGACCGCAGGACGCGGCCCCTGAGGAGGGTGTGGCGCAGGGCGAGATAGGCGGTCTCGACTTCCCAGCGTTCGTGATACAGGCGTAGTAGCTGGTCAGCGGGGTCGGTGCGGTAGTCGGTGAGGGTGGTCAGCAGCCGGTAGGTGTCGCCGGTCCTGGCGCCGTCGGCGGTGTGTGCGCGGATCTCGCCCTCGATGATCCTGATCTCGAGGCCGGCGATGCGGGTGAGGTAGGAGCCGTCGGGCAGGAGAGTGAGCACGGGCGGGTTCCGGGTGGTCTTGCAGCGCACCAGGAACTGCGCGCCGCGTCCGGCGATGTCGCGGAGCAGTTCGTTGCTGTCGAAGCCACGATCAGCAAGGAGCAGCATGTCGGTGGTGATGCGGTCTACCAGCCGCCGGGCATAGGCGCATTCGCTCTCGCGGCGGACGGGGCCGAAGGTCGCGGCGAGGAGTCCGCGGGTGCCGGTCTCGCACAGTGTCATCAGCATCAGCCGCGGGTATCCGGCCAGTCCCAGCCGGTGGGTGATGCGGCCCAGCCAGGAGATATTGAGCTCGTGGGCGGGGGCGGGGATGCTGCTGCACCCGTCGAAGGCGACGGTTCGCCAGCGCCGGTAGCGCACGCCGGGGGTGGACGGCTGAGCCAGCGGCCCCGCCAGGGTGTCGAACAGCCGCTTGACGGGTGCGACGCCGATGCGGCGGCGTAGGTCGCGCAAGGCCTTCTCCGACGGAGACGGCACCGCGCTGTCGAGTCCTGCGACCAGCTTGCCCCAGACCTGCCGGGCACCGAGATGCTCGAACAGGCCCAGCGCCAGCACGAAGTACACCCCGATCCGGGACGGCAGAGCTCGCACCCGCTGCTGCACGGCACGGGATTCCTCCAGCACCGCGTCGACCAGCTCGACGGGTACGACCTGCGTCAACTCTCCTATATGACCGGGAGCGTAGACGTCTACGGAAGCCGGGACACCGGCCATGACACACTTCGACACCTGGGGCCTCTTGCTTCAGAAAGATCTTGGTCGATCCGCTGAACAGCAGAGGCTCCACCTATATGCCCGGCCCCAGTTGACACCGACTGCGAATCCTTAACTTCGCGGCATTG
>NZ_JBFBBE010000310.1:0-1772 GCF_040682555.1 Streptomyces sp. NPDC051172 | reverse complement strand
CACGACACCCGGGAGACGATGTCCAGGAACCACTGCGGGAACGGCAGGAACGGCTCGAGGTTCTCCGGCATGAAGTGGTTCGTGGAGACGATCCGGATGCGGCGCCGCTCGGCCTCGTTGATGGCGGCCTCGCCGACCATGTAGTGGCACTGGGCGTGCACGACGTCCGGCTGGACCTCGCGGTAGATGCGGCGGAAGGAGGTCTTGGCGTGCCGCGGGAGCACCACGCGGTAGTACTCGTGCGTCGGCGCCGGCAGGGAGCGCAGCAGGTGCACGGTGGCCTCCGGCCGGTGCTCCACGGTGTCCGGGCCGGCCTCGGTGCGCGGCATCACGACGTGGACCTCGTGGCCGCGCGCGTGCAGCGCCGTGGCGAGGCGGTGGCCGAAGGTGGCGGCCCCGTTGACGTGCGGCGGATAGGTGTCAGCAGCGATCAGCACCTTCAGGGGGCGGTCGGCGGCGATCCGGGGACGGTCGGACACGGCGGTCCCTCTCTGTGGTGGCGATGGCACGACGGCGCCCGACCCGTGCCGGGAGGACCGGCCGCGGGCACGGCGCGCGTCCCACGGTAGCAACCGTCGGCGCCGACACGAGGATGCGCGAGGGGGTCAGCCCCGGCGGGACGGTTCTTCGCGCGGGTCCTGACCGTCGGCCCGCAGGCCGCGGGCCTTGCCCACCGCGCGCACGAGGTAGTCCCCCGCGGCGAGGATGTGCAGCAGGCAGCCGGCGCCGACCAGAGCCAGGGCCACACCGCTCCACGGGCTGCCGCCGAACAGCCACAGGCACACGGCGGCGAGCACGACGTCCGGGATCGCGATGGCCAGGGCGAGCCAGAGCGGGGCGATGCCCGTGGCCACGAACGTCACGGCCACCACCAGCAGGGAGAGGCGGTCCGCCACCGGGTCGAGCCACCGCCTGACCGTGGAGATCATGTCGAACCGGCGCGCCACGTAGCCGTCCACCCAGTCCGTGCCGGAGAGCACCGCCAGGATCACGAACGCGTCCAGGTGCCGACCGTCGACGGTGAGCCACACGAACACCGGCACCAGGGCGAAGCGGGCCAGGGTGATGAGGTTCGGCACGGTCAGCCAGGTGTCGCGGACGCGGTACTCGTGGCCCTCGCGCAGGCCGACGTCGATCACACGCATGGGTCACTCCTCCAGGGTCCGCGGGCGGACGCCCCCGCCGGGCGCCCCACACGCCCAGCCTACCGACGCCGTCACCCCTCCCCGCAGACGACGAGACCCCGATCCGTGGGGATCGGGGCCTCGGGGGCCGGGGAGCGCGGGCGCCCCCGGATCAGCGGCGGCGCAGACGGCTGGCGAGCGCCACGAACGCGGCGGAGGAGGCGCCGAGCAGCGCGAGCGGCTGCCAGTTGTCCTTCACGTAGTCCTCGGCCTCGGCGGTCCGCTCCCCCGCGCGGGCGGCACCGGTGAACGGCGCGGTCTGCTCGGTGGCGTGCGTGGTCTCGGGGGTGACCCCGCGACCCTTGCGCTGGGCGGCGAAGGCCGCGAGCTGGCCCTTCACGCTGATCTTCTCGTCCAGGCCGGAGCGGATGTCGCCCAAGTGGCGGCGGCGCAGGTCGGCACGACGGCGGATCTCCGCCTCGGTGGCGTCGTCACGGCCCGGGTGGGGAGCGGCCTCGCCGTTCTTGCGGGCCTTCTTGTTCTCCTCCTTCTCCACCTTCTTCCCCACCGCCAAGCCGGCGGCCACGACGCCCAAGGCCACGCCGCCCACCGCCAAGATGCCGTCGTACAAGCCCCGGGCGAACGGCT
>NZ_JBFBBE010000309.1:0-1773 GCF_040682555.1 Streptomyces sp. NPDC051172 | reverse complement strand
GCAGACGCGCCGCGACGCCGGCGTCGTGACGGCGCGTCTGCGGGCCTCGGCGTTCCGGGCCGCCGGTGGTCAGGACTCAGAGTCCGAAGACCCAGACGAGCAGGGTCATCGACGCGATGGAGATGAGCACGACGGCGATGACGTTCAGCCACACGCCGCCCTTCACCATCTGGCCGATGGTCACGTAGCCGGAGCCGTACGCGATGGCGTTCGGCGGGGTGGCAACGGGCAGCATGAACGCGCAGGTCGCGGCGAGGGCGACGGGCGCGGCCAGCATGAGCGGGGCGATGCCGGTGCCCATGGCCACGCCGGAGGCGACCGGCAGGAACGTGGCCGCGGTGGCCGTGTTCGAGGTCATCTCGGTCAGCAGCAGGGTGCCGACGGTGGCGATCACCACGAGCACCCACACGGGGATGTCACCGAAGCCCTTGACCTGCTCACCGAGCCACGTGGACAGGCCCGACTTGGAGAACTGACCGGACAGGGCCAGGCCGCCGCCGAACAGCAGGAGCACGCCCCACGGCAGGTCCTTCGCGGCCTCCCAGTCGAGCAGGCGCACGCCGCGCCCGGCCCCGCCACCGGCCGGCAGGAGGAACAGGATGAGTCCGACGACGATGGCGATGGCCGCGTCCGAGAGCAGCGGGGATTCCAGGTCCAGGACGTACTCGGAGATCAGCGGCACGGTGATCCAGGCCAGCGCGGCGAGGACGAAGACGGCGAGGACCTTGGCCTCGGGGGCGCTCATGCGGCCGAGGCGGGCCAGCTCGGTGGCGATCAGGTCGCGGCCGCCGGGGACCTCGTCGATCTCGGGGCGGAACAGCACGCGGGTGAGCAGGAACCAGCACGCGAAGAGCAGCACGACGGCGATCGGCACGCCGACCAGCATCCACTGGCCGAAGCCGATCTCCACGCCGTGCTCGGCGGCCATGTGGCCCGCGAGCAGGGTGTTGGGCGGGGTGCCGATGATGGTGCCGAGCGAGCCGATGGACGCGGCGTACGCGATGCCGAGCATGAGCGCGGTGCCGAAGTTCGACTTGGTGAGGGAGCGGATCTCGGCCTGCGTGGGGGCCTCGCCGGGCGCGGATGCGGGAGCGGCGGGGCGGTCGACCTGGTCCGCTGCCTCGTCCGCGGTCAGGGCGTCGTCCGTGGCGTAGCGCTGGACGAGCACGAGGATGGACACGCCGATGGGGAGCATCATCACGGCGGTGGCGGTGTTGGACACCCACATGGAGATGAACCCGGTGGCGATCATGAAGCCCAGGACGAGGTTCACGGTCCTGGCGCCCATGAACTTCAGGACGCCGAGCGCGATGCGCCGGTGCAGGTTCCAGCGCTGCATGGCCAGGGCGAGCATGAAGCCGCCCATGAACAGGAAGATGACGTTGTTGCCGTAGCTCGCGCCGACGGCGTCGACGGTGATGCCGCCGTCGGACTCCTCGGCGGGCACGCCGAGCGGGAAGACGACGAGCGGCAGCAGGGCGGTGGCGGGGATGGGCAGGGCCTCGGTCATCCACCACACGGCCATGAGCACGGCGGTGGCGGCGACGAGGCGGGGCCAGACGCCGAGGTCGCCCGGCATCAGCAGGAACAGGGCGACGGCGAGCAGGGGGCCGGCCACGAGGCCGATGATGCGCTTGACGTTCTCGCCGCCGGTCAGCGGCTCGTCACGCATGCCCGGGGAGAGTTCGTGTTCGAACTCCTGGGCGGCCGCTCGGGGGTTGAAGCGGGAGACGTGCTCGTTGACATTGCTCGGCGGGGGGAGCGGACGGGACG
>NZ_JBFBBE010000308.1:0-1778 GCF_040682555.1 Streptomyces sp. NPDC051172 | reverse complement strand
GCGGCCCGGAGATCCGCTGGTACGAGGACGGCACCCTGAACGTGGCCGTGAACTGCGTGGACCGCCACGTGGCGGCGGGGCGCGGGGAGAAGGTCGCCCTGTACTTCGAGGGCGAGCCCGGCGACCGCCGCGCCGTCACCTACGCGCAGCTGCAGCGCGAGGTCGCCCAGGCCGCGAACGCCCTCGAGGAGCTGGGCATCGAGGCGGGCGACCGCGTCGTCGTGTACCTGCCCGTGCTCGTGGAGACGATCGTCATCACGCTGGCGTGCGCGCGGATCGGGGCCGTGCACTCGCTCGTGTTCGGCGGGTTCTCGGCGGAGGCGCTGCGGTTCCGCGTCGAGGACACGGGCGCGAAGCTGCTCGTCACCACCGACGGCCAGTTCCGCCGCGGCGCCGCCGTCCCCGTGAAGGCCAACGCGGACGAGGCCGTGTCCGGGGACAACGCGATCGAGCACGTCCTCGTCCTGGACCGCACGGGCCACCGGGACATCCCGTGGACCGAGGGCCGGGACCTGTGGTGGCACGACGTCGTCGACCGCCAGCCGGACACCCACACCCCGCGCGCCTTCGACGCGGAGCACCCGCTGTTCATCATGTACACCTCCGGCACCACGGGACAGCCCAAGGGGCTCGTGCACACCTCCGGCGGGTACCTCGCCGCGGCCTCGTGGACGCACGACTTCCTGTTCTCCCACCCGGACCCGGCACGGCGCGACGACGACGTCCACTGGTGCACCGCGGACCTGGCCTGGGTCACCGCGCACACCTACGAGATCTACGGTCCGCTCTCGAACGGGGTCACGCAGGTGATCTACGAGGGCGTGCCGAACGCCCCGCACCCGGGCCGGCACTTCGAGGTGATCGAGCGCTACCGGGTGACGAGCTACTACACGGCGCCCACCCTGATCCGCTCGCTCAAGGGCTGGCATCCGGAGGGGATCCCGGCGCACGCGGACGGCGGCCCGGACCTGTCCTCGATCCGCCTGATCGGCACCGTGGGCGAGTCCGTGAACCCGGAGGCCTGGACATGGGCGCGGACCCAGATCGGCCGGGACACCCCGGACCTGCCGATGGTGGACACGTGGTGGCAGTCCGAGACGGGCGCCACCGTGCTCTCCCCGCGCCCCACGGACACGGCCTTCAAGCCGGGCTGCGGCTCCCGGCCCCTGCCGGGGGTGGACGTGGCCGTGGTCGACGACGACGGCGCCCCCACGCCCGAGGGCCTGCAGGGCCGGATCGTGGTCACCCGCACCTCGCCGTCGATGGCGCGGACCGTGTGGCGGAACCCGGCCCGCTACTTCCACTCGTACTGGGAGGACTACGCGGACCAGGGCGAGGCGGGCTGGTTCCTCGCCGGTGACGGCGCCAAGCGGGACGAGGACGGCGACGTCTGGATCCTCGGGCGCGTGGACGACGTCATCAACATCTCCGGGCACCGGCTGAGCACCATCGAGATCGAGTCCGCCCTCGTGGCGCACCCGGAGGTGATCGAGGCTGGGGTGTGCCCCGTGCCGCACGAGACCACCGGGCACGCCGCCGTCGCCTTCGTGGTGGCGCACGAGGGCTGGCTGGCCGGCGACGACGGCCCCGGCGCCTCCGCCGCCGACCGCGCCGAGGAGCTGCGGCGGCACGTGGGACGGGTGATCGGGCCCGTGGCCAAGCCCGCCGAGGTGGTCTTCGTCCCCGACGTGCCCAAGACCCGCTCAGGCAAGATCATGCGGCGGCTGCTGACGCAGCTGCACCAGGGCACCGCGCTCGGGGACACCACGAGCCTCCAG
>NZ_JBFBBE010000307.1:0-1783 GCF_040682555.1 Streptomyces sp. NPDC051172 | reverse complement strand
GCCGGCCACGCACCGATCTTCTTGGCCAGCGGGTGGGAGGCGCCGAAGCCGCCGAGGTACAGGGCGCCCAGACCCCCGGCGACGGCCGGCCCCCGCGTGGCCAGCCACGTCCGGCCGGCGTACAGGCCGGCGGCGGCCAGCACGACGCCGCCGAGCGGGCGGATGCCGGTCTCACGGGCGGTCAGGTAGCCCCCGATCAGACCGAACGCAGTGACCGGGGCCGTGGAGACGGCGTGGGCGGGGAGCAGGGTCTTGCCGTCACGGACGACGGGCGGGGCATGGCGCGGAGTCTTCATGGCGCCACCGTAGCGCGCGCATCCTGGAATACGCCGGGGGCCGCCGTCGGGGAGAATGTCCTAGTGAGCATCATCGACAACGCCGTGTATGTGGACGGGCGGCGCGTCCACACCCCGTCCACCCTGGAGGACACCTGGGAGGCGTGCGAGCGCACCGGCGGCATGGCCTGGCTGGGCCTGTACCGCCCGGACGTGGCCGAGCTCCAAGCGGTCGCGGAAGAGCTGCGCCTGCACCCGCTCGCCGTCGAGGACGCCCTCACCGGGGGCGAGCGCGCCAAGCTGGACCGCTACGGCGAGGACTCGTTCATGGTCCTGCACCCGGCCCGCTACATCGACCGCACCGAGACCGTGGAGTTCGGCGAGCTGAGCGTCTTCACCGGCGAGCACTACGTGGTGACGGTGCGTCACGCGGAGGAGCCGGACCTGGCCGCCGTGCGTCGGTTCCTGGAGACGGAGGGCCGCGAGCGCCTCGCGATGGGGCCGTGGCAGGTCACCCTGGAGATCCTGGACCGGGTCGTGGACGACTACTTCCCCGTGGCCGATGGCCTCGAACAGGACATCGAGGAGATCGAGGGCCAGGTCTTCGCCGGCGACGGGCACGTCTCCCGGCGCATCTACCAGCTCTCCCGCGAGGTGCTGAACTTCCAGCACGCCATCCGCGCGCTGCCGTCCATCGTGGAGCAGCTCCAGGAGGAGGTGCGCACCCGCATGCACGAGGACACCCGCCGCCTCGACGCCGACGGCCTACCCCGGCGCGACGACGCCCACGCCTGGGAGGACGAGGAGCTCAGCGATCAGGCGCGCCTCGAGGTGGAGAACCTGCACCGCCTGCGTGACGTCCACGACCACGCCGTCCAGATCAACGAGCGCGTGACGACCATGCGCCAGATGCTCCACAGCGCCCTCGAACTGGACTCGACGCTGGCGTCGAAGCGGCTGTCCGAGCAGTCGATCGCCCAGAACGAGCAGGTCAAGCAGATCTCGTCCTGGGCGGCGATCATCTTCGCGCCGCAGCTGGTGGGCTCGGTCTACGGCATGAACTTCGACGGCATGCCCGAGCTGCACTGGACGTTCGGCTATCCGTTCGCCCTGGGACTCATGCTGGCGGTGGCCCTCACGCTGTTCGTGCTGTTCAAGCGCGCGGACTGGCTCTAGGCGGGCGGCGCGCGGGGCAGTCCGAGGCTCAGTCGAGGCCGAGCTCGTCCTTGCCGAACGCGTACAGGTACGGCACGTCCGCCTCCTCGGCCACGCGCTCGGCGGCGCCGGTCGCACGGTCCACGATCACAGCCACGGCCTGGACGTCGCCGCCCGCGTTGCGCACGCCCTCGACGGCGGTCAGCGCGGAGCCGCCCGTCGTCGAGGTGTCCTCCAGCACGACGACGCGGCGACCGTCCACGCTCGGGCCCTCCACCTGCCGGCCCATGCCGTACGACTTCTGTGCCTTGCGCACCACGAACGCGTCGAGCGCGCGGCCCGCGGCGCCGGCC
>NZ_JBFBBE010000306.1:0-1792 GCF_040682555.1 Streptomyces sp. NPDC051172 | reverse complement strand
GACTCCGTCGGGAATCTTGAGGCCCGGGGTCATTTGCCTTGGCGCCACCACAGGGGTCGGGGCAGGCCGCGTGCGTCGAGGTACTGCTGGAACGCCGTGGGCGGGCGGGGCCGATGGGAGCTGTCGGCGGGTTCTTGAAGGCTCAGCCGCTCGACGTTGATCGCGAGTGCGGTCAGGACGTGCTGGACGTGCGTCTTCGCGAGGCCGCGGTAGCGGCACCGGCGTCCGCGATGGCCGTCCGCGAACTCCTCGATGGTGCCTTCGGCCCCCGAGCGCAGCCCGTAGAGCCTGCGCCAGTTGGCATCCTGCTGGTCGGCACGGTTCTTGACCTGGAGTTCGTGCAGGCGGCGGGGCGGGAAGTACAGGCTGCGAAACGGGCCCGGGGTGCACGCGGCGCGCTCGGGGCAGCGGCCGCACTGACGGGCGTCGAACCGGACCACCACCGATGTCGGCTCCGCCACAGGCAGGTCCCGCCAGTTGCCGCTGACCTGCCCATTGGGGCAGGTGACCTCGCGTCGGTCGAAGTCGATGATGAAGTTCTCCCGGCCGAAGCCGTCCTTGGCCCGGTGCTGCGGGCTGGTGCTGGAGGGAAGCGGCCCGACCAGGGTGACGCGGTGGAGGCGGGCGGCTTCGTCCATGCCGGCGACGGACGTGTAGCCGCCGTCGACCAGGTGCTGGCTGGGCAGCAGGCGCAGCCGCCGGAGGCGGGCGTGGATGCCGGGCAGGGCCTGGCTGTCCGCGCCGGAAGCGACGGTGGCCACATCAGTGATGAGGTTGATCCGCTTGTCGTCGCAGGTCTCGGTCACATGCGCGAGATAGCCGGTCCAGCGGGTGTCGCCGCGCCGCGTGAAGCGGGCCTCGGTTTCGTACGGCGACTCGATCCGCACCCGGGAAGGCGGCCGGCCGTCGTGCTCGGTGCGCGGCTTGAACCTACCGCGCCCGTCCACCAGGAAGTGCTGCACCAGGACCTGCCGTAGTACCTCGGCCTGTGCCGGAAGGGCGCCGTCGGGGAAGCGGACGAACAGGCGCTTGAGCAGCTCGCGGGCGTCAACACCTACCTGCTCCAGCCGGGCGACGGGGTGGCTGGGCTGGGAACACAGACGCACCGGCCGCCCGTAGCGTTCCGCCCATTCGGTGGTGACCAGCTCATCCAGCAGGTCCGGCATGTCTCGCGCCATGACCTCCAGCACGGCGCGGACCGCCTCGGTCACCAGCTCCAGGCGCGTCAACTCCCGCGCGGCCGACAGTACGTAGGTGGAGTCGGTGCGCTGCTTGCCGCGTCCCTTGAGCAGGCCGGCCCGCCGGATCCGGGTCAGTGCGAGGCCCAGCAGCCGGTCGGCGCGGTCGCCTTCGGCGAGCCGGTCGCGGAAGTCGGACAGGACGCTGTGGTGGAAGCCGGGATCTTCCAAGTCCAGCGCGAGGGCGTACTTGAAGTCGATGCGGCAGCGCACCGCCTCGGCGGCCTGGCGGTCCGACAGGTTCATCACGTACTGCAGCACGCAGACGGTGGCCAGCTGGGCGGGCGAGAGGCCGGGGCGGCCGTCGCGCGGGTACCAGGCGGTGAAGTCCTCGTCGTTCCACAGGCCGTCGAGCCGGTCGCGGATCCACATCGCGGTGGTGCCGTGGGGGTTGCTGGCTCGGGCGACCCGCATGGTCAACGGTGGGATCTCGGCTCCGGGATGGGGCTGGAGGGACATGTCGGGCTCCTGCGAAACATGGGCGGAACGTTCCAACGAGCCTGACGCAACGTCACGATCGTTTACTGCCCGTCCTCAAGATTCCCGACGGAGTC
>NZ_JBFBBE010000305.1:0-1802 GCF_040682555.1 Streptomyces sp. NPDC051172 | reverse complement strand
GGGTCGAGGTCCTCGGTGGCGTCGATCGCGGCGCGGTGGTCCGTCACGACGCCGTCATAGACGAGGTCCAGCGCGGCCAGGTGCTCCAGGGTCGTCGCGCGGCCCAGCGTGTAGTCGTCCCACGTGCGGGCGGCCACGAGGGCGCCCGGGGTGCCGGCGGGGGAGACGCCGAGGGTGGCGATGCGCTCGGCGACGACGTCCGCCATTCCGCGGACCAGCTCGATCTGTGGGTCGAGCATCTCGTGTACGCCGATGAAGCCGGGGCCCACCACGTTCCAGTGGGCGTGCTTCAGGGTGAGCTGCAGGTCGTTGAGGGCGTGCAGGCGACCCTGGAGGATCTCGGCGGTGCGGCGGCCCGTGCTCAGGGACAGGCCCGGGACGGTGTACTCGGCGGCGTTCTTCTCGGCCATGGTGGTGCTCCTTCTCCGTCGGGACGGGCGCGCCGTCGGCGGCGCCCCGTGTTCCGCCATTCAACCGCGCGAGACCCGCGCGCTTCCAGGGCCCGGCGCCTGCACCGGGACGGATCAGGGATGGACCCGGGGCCCGGGAATGGATCGCGGACGGACCGCGTTGACCACCGCAGAAGCAGAAGTGAGTGAAGTCGACTCAGGTTCACTTGACAGTCCACCACCCCGGTGGCAACCTGAGTCATGAAGGCTTAAGTCCCTGCGGCGCCGGCGCCCCCGGCCCGCGGGTCCGGCCCCCGCTTCACCGTCAGACAGGAAGGACCCCATCATGTCCCGTGCAGTCGGCATCGACCTCGGCACCACCAACTCCGTCGTCGCCGCCCTCGAGGGTGGCGACCCGGTCGTCATCGCGAACGCCGAGGGCGCCCGCACCACCCCGTCCGTCGTCGCGTTCTCCAAGGGCGGGGACGTCCTGGTCGGCGAGGTCGCCAAGCGCCAGGCCGTCAACAACCCCGAGCGCACCTTCGCGTCCGTCAAGCGCCACATGGGCACCGACTGGACCACCGAGGTGGACGGCAAGAAGTACACCCCGCAGGAGATCTCGGCCCGCACGCTGATGAAGCTCAAGCACGACGCCGAGGGGTACCTGGGTGAGAAGGTCACCGACGCGGTGATCACCGTGCCCGCCTACTTCAACGACGCCGAGCGCCAGGCCACCAAGGAGGCCGGCGAGATCGCGGGCCTGAACGTCACCCGTATCATCAACGAGCCCACCGCGGCCGCCCTGGCCTACGGCCTGGAGAAGGGCAAGGAGGACGAGCTCATCCTGGTCTTCGACCTGGGCGGCGGCACCTTCGACGTGTCCCTGCTCGAGGTCGCCAAGGACGAGGACGACTTCGCCACCATCCAGGTGCGCGCCACCGCCGGCGACAACCGCCTCGGCGGCGACGACTGGGACCAGCGGATCGTGGACTGGCTGCTCCAGCAGGCCAAGTCCAAGGGCGCGGACCTGTCCAAGGACAAGATCGCCCTGCAGCGTCTGAAGGAGGCAGCGGAGCAGGCCAAGAAGGAGCTCTCCTCGGCCACCTCCACCAACATCTCGCTGCAGTACCTGTCCGTGACCCCCGAGGGCCCGGTGCACCTGGACGAGCACCTCTCCCGCGCCAAGTTCCAGGACCTCACCAAGGACCTGCTCGAGCGCACCCGCAAGCCGTTCGAGGACGTCATCAAGGAGGCCGGCGTCAAGGTCTCCGACATCGACCACGTGGTCCTCGTCGGCGGCTCGACCCGCATGCCCGCCGTCTCCGACCTGGTGAAGGAGCTGACCGGCGGCAAGGAGCCCAACAAGAGCGTGAACCCGGACGAGGTCGTCGCCATCGGCGCCGCGGTGCAGGC
>NZ_JBFBBE010000304.1:0-1842 GCF_040682555.1 Streptomyces sp. NPDC051172 | reverse complement strand
ACCCGATCCTGCAGGCCCTCTACGACTCGCTGTTCAAGTACCGGCTCACCGCGCCGGACGACCGCGAGTTCGTGGCCCTGGGCAACTACGGCGTGATCCTCACGGACCCCGTGTTCTGGAAGGACCTCGGGGTGACCCTGCTGATCACCGTGGTGACCGTGGTGGTCGAGCTCATCCTCGGCTTCCTGCTGGCCCTGGCCATGCACCACGCCATCAAGCAGACCCGCGGCCTGATCCGCACGATCATCCTGGTGCCGTACGGCATCATCACCGTGGTCTCCGCGTTCGCGTGGTTCTACATGTTCTCGATCGACTCGGGCTACATCAACGCCTGGTTCGAGTGGCTGCCGGGCGTCGACGCGGACCTGAACTGGTTCGCGCAGGGCAGCACCGCGCTGTTCGTGATCATGCTCTCCGAGATCTGGAAGACCACCCCGTTCATCTCCCTGCTCCTGCTGGCCGGCCTGGCCCAGGTGCCGGGCGACCTCACCGAGGCCGCCTCCGTCGACGGCGCCTCCTGGTGGCAGCGGATGAAGCTGGTCATCCTGCCGAACATGAAGGCCTCGATCATGGTGGCCGTCCTGTTCCGCGCGATGGACGCGTTCCGCATCTTCGACTCCATCTACATCATGACCAACGGCTCCTACGGCACCGAGGTCCTCTCGCTGCTGGCCTACCGCACGTCCATCGGCCGGCTCGAGATCGGCATGGGTTCGGCGGTCTCCGTGATCCTGTTCCTGTGCGTGGCCCTCATGGCGGTCATCGCCGTCAAGGGCTTCAAGGTGGACCTGGCCGACCGAGGAGGTTCCAAGTGAGCACCGCCGCATCCGCTCCCGCCCCCGAGGGCCGCGCGCCCCACCGTCGCGGTACCGGGAAGGCCACCGCACTGTGGTGGATCCTCACCGTCGTGATCGGCGTGTGGTGCCTCTTCCCGCTGTTCTCGATCTTCGCGACCAGCTTCAAGACGCCCGCCGACCTCTCCAACGGCAAGCTGCTGCCCACCCAGTGGTCCACCGTGAACTACGAGGAGATCTTCGTGGGCGGCTCGCGCGAGCTGTTCCTCACGGCGCTGCGCAATTCGATCGGCATCACCGTGATCGCCACGATCATCGCCGTCATCCTGGCCACGCTGTGCGCCTACGCGATCGCCCGCCTGGACTTCCCGGGCAAGCGGATCGTGCTCACGGTGTCCCTGATGGTCTCGATGTTCCCCGTCATCTCCCTGGTGACGCCGCTGTTCAACATGTGGCGCACCCTCGGGCTGTACGACACGTGGCTCGGCCTGATCATCCCCTACCTGTCCCTGACCCTGCCGATCTCCATCTGGACCCTGGCCGCGTTCTTCCGCCAGATCCCGTGGGAGCTCGACCAGGCCGCGCAGGTGGACGGCGCGACCCCGCTCGAGGCGTTCCGCAAGGTGATCGTCCCGCTGGCTGCCCCCGGCGTCTTCACGACGGCGATCATCGCCTTCTTCATCGCCTGGAACGACTTCGTGTTCGGCATCTCCCTGACCTCCACCGAGACCGCGCGCACCGTGCCCGCCGCCCTGGCCTTCTTCACCGGCGCCTCGCAGTTCGAGTCGCCGACCGGGGCCATCTCGGCGGCCGCGATCATCGTGACCATCCCGATCGTGATCCTGGTGCTGGCGTTCCAGCGTCAGATCGTGGCCGGCCTGACCAACGGCGCGGTGAAGGGCTGAGGCCCGCGCACGAGACCTCTCGAAAGGACCCCCCGATGGCCTCCATCACCCTGAACCACATCGACAAGACCTACGACGACGGCTTCCACGCCATCAAGGACGTGAACCTGGAGATCGAGGACGGCGAGTTCGACATCCTCGTG
>NZ_JBFBBE010000303.1:0-1845 GCF_040682555.1 Streptomyces sp. NPDC051172 | reverse complement strand
GGAGTGCTGCAACGACTTGATGAACGGCTCCCAGTTGCGTTCAGTAGTATCGACAGCTTTGGGGATGAGCAGTAGCCGCTGTACCAGCGCAGCATGCCGGGGGGTGAACTTCCGGTTCGTGCGGAGGTACTCGTAGAGCCGCAGGTAGAAGTCCATCCGGGCCCGCTCGATGACGTCCCAGATCTCATGGGGTGCCAGATAGATAGGTGGGCTGACCATCACGTGCTTCGCGACTCGCTTTCGCCGCCGGGCGGCGTACCGGGCGGCGCCGATGAGGGCGCCCATAGAATGCCCGACCACAGTGAACGGCTCCCGCAGCCGCAACGAGGCGACCATCCGCCCGATAGCGGCGACATGGTCGGCCAGGGTGTAATCGGCCCACTCCGGGGCCGGCGACTCGCCGAAGCCAAGCAGGTCGATGGCGATGCACCGGTGGGTGCGCTCGAGCAACGGGATCACGTGGTGAAACGTCACCGACGAGGACGCAATACCGTGCAGCAGCAGCACCGTCGGGCCCTCGTCGATATGCCGCACCGGGATGCGGCGAAACCACCTCATCCGACGCAACGTCGAGCGGATCCCGCCCGCAACGCCCGCATGGGCCACCGGAGGATCCGCGGGTTCTCCCACGGCTGCCGGTTCGGGGCGGCGTGCGGCGTCACGTGTCGCTGGATGTCGGAGCTCATGCGCGCACCCGACTGTGACGACCCTCGTTCAGGTACTCGAAGATCTGCTGGACCACACTGGCGCCCTCACCCACAGCCGAGGTCATTCGCTTCACAGACCCGTGCCGCACATCGCCGATAGCGAAGACCCCGGGGATGGTGGTCTCCAAAGAGAAGCGGGGGCTTCCTTCCGTCCGCGCGCCGGCCAGCTCCGCCTCCGCGCCGGTGAGGATGTACCCGTCGGGATCGCGTGCCACATCGACCTTCAATCCTGTCGTCGCCGGAGCGGCGCCGATGAAGACGAACACGTGCCCCACGCGGAGCTTCTCGAGCACGTCACCGTGACGGACTGTGACCGCTTCCAAGCGGTTGCCGCCGTGTGCTTCCACGACCTCCGAGGACAGCAGCACGTTGATGCGGGGGTGATGTTGGATCTGGTCCACCAGGTATCTGGACATTCCCGCTCCCAGGTCCGCGGCGCGCACCACAAGGTGCACACGGGGGGACGTGCGGGCAAGAAACAGCGCTGCCTGGCCGGCGGAGTTGCCGCCGCCGACAACAGCGACAGGTGTGTCTACGCACATCCGCGCTTCCTGCGCTGTTGCCGCGTAGAACACGTTCGAGGCCTGGAACCGGTCCAGCCCCGCGGCGGGAAGCGAGCGGTACCGCACCCCGTTGGCAAGGACCACCACATCTGAGGTGACCTCCCTGCCATCTTCGAAGATCACCCGGAAGCGGTCCTCATCCTCCACGACCTCCTGGACCGTGGTCGGGATGTCCAACGTGGCACCGAACTTGCGCACTTGCAGGAGGCTGCGGTCGGCGAGCTCAAAGCCGGAGATTCCGGCAGGAAACCCCAGATAGTTCTCGATCTTCGCTGACGTTCCCGCCTGCCCGCCGGTGGCGACCGCGTCGCACAGGTAGACCGACAACCCATCGGAGGCTGCGTACACCGCCGCGGCAAGACCAGCCGGCCCAGCGCCGACGACCACCACATCGCAAGTGGCCGGCGGGGCGGGCGGGCGCATCCCCAACTCTTCGGCAAGCCGTGCCGGGGTGGCACCCAGGACGGTGCGTGAGCCGCCGAGGATCACCAGCGGGAAGTCGGCGACGGTGGCGCCGAGCTGGCGGACCAGCCGCTCCGCTTTCTCGTCCTCATCCAGGTTCACCAGCCGGTGCG
>NZ_JBFBBE010000302.1:0-1854 GCF_040682555.1 Streptomyces sp. NPDC051172 | reverse complement strand
GCACCGCCACGGCCTGCGCGGTGGGTGCCGCCACCAGGAGGCCCAGACCTCCCAGGCCCGCGGCGGTCACGGCACGCGCCAGACGGCCGACATCGGCGGGGCAGGTGGGCACGGTCATGTGGGGTCTCCTTCGACGGCGGAGGCGAGCCGCCGCACCGGGCGGACCCGCCGGATCCTGGGGTTGAGTGTAGGGCGGCGTGGGAATCGGGCACCAGGGATCCGGCGCGGCCGGAACCGTGGGAGGAGCGGACGTTCGGCCGACCTCTAGGTGTGATGTCCAGGGAGGTTGTTGAGCCTGGTGGCAGGCGCGGCGCCGATCGCGGAGTGGACGCGATGATGATTGTAGAAGTGCAGCCATCCAGGCAACGCGGCCCTGCGCTCCGTCTCTGAGCTGTAGAACCGGGCGTAGGCCCACCCGTCAGCGAGCGCGCGATGGAACCGCTCAATCTTCCCGTTCGTCTGCGGCCGGTAGGGCCGAGTCCGCTTGGGCTTGATCCCGAGCTCGGTACAGGCATCACGCCAGGCATGCGAGCGGTAGGCCGAGCCGTTGTCCGAGAGCACCCGCTCCACCTCCACGCCCAGGCGCGCGATGTGGGCGACCGCGCGGCGCAACACCGCGATGGCCGTCTGGCTGCGTTCATCGGAGTGCATCTCGACATGGGCGAAGCGGGAGTGATCATCGATCAGGGTGTGCAGAAAGCCCACCCCGAGCCGGGGCTGGTATCGGGCATCACGGGTTCCTTCTCGGTCCGAAGTCGCCGCGCGGTGCTTCATGCCCTGCTGACGCCCGACGAATCGGTGCCCGCCCCCGTCGGGGATGCGTCCGAACTTCGTGACGTCGACGTGGATCAGCGAGCCGGGGTGGGGGTGCTCATAGCGGCGGATCGGCTCGGCGGTGACCCGGTCCAGACGGGCGAGGCGGTTGATCCGGCAGCGCACGAGCACGGCATGGACGGTGGATGCCGGCATCCCGAGTTCTGAGGCGATCTGCACGGGCCCCAGGCGCCGGCGCCTTCTGGCGGCCACGACCTGTTTCACCACTGCTGGCGATGTTCTGGTCGGCATCGTGGCCGGCCGGCTGGACCGGTCGACCATGCCTGCAGGTCCCTCGGCTCGGAAGCGGGTGGCCCATTTGCGTGCGGTGGGTGGGGAGACCATGAACATCTTGGCCGCGGTGGCGACCGGCCAGTGCTCATCGACGATGAGCTTGGCCAGGCGTAGACGGGCACGAGGGGTCAGGGCGGCGTTAGCGTGGGACATGAAGGCCTTCTGTTCGCGTGAGCGGTTTCTTGACAACTCCACTCTCGCAACAGGAGGCCTTCGCCTGTCAGCTGCTCACGCAACAACGTCCCTGGACATCACACCTAGGCCGATCAGGACGAGCGGGAACAAGATGGGGACTGCCGCACGAATAGGTGACACCTGATCTGGCTTGCCCGCAGGGCGGCCTGGAAGGATGTTGCTGTGCCTGCTCCCTATCCCCAAGAGTTCCGTGACGACGTCGTGCGCGTGGCCCGCAGCCGCGAAGAGGGTGTGACGCTCGCGCAGATCGCCAAGGACTTTGGCACCCATGAGATGACCCTGTCGAAGTGGATGCGCCAGGCCGACGTCGAGGACGGCGCGAAGCCTGGGACAACCAAAGCCGAGTCGGCCGAGAACCGTGAGCTGAAGAAGCGGATCCGCCTGCTCGAGCAGGAGAACGAGGTCCTACGACGGGCGGCGGCCTACCTGTCCCAGGCGAACCTGCCGGGAAAAGGCTCCACCCGCTCGTGAAGGAGCTCGCCGCCGTCGGGATCCCCGTCGCGGTGACGTGCCGGGTGGTCAAGCTCTCCCGCCAACCCTACTACCGCTGGC
>NZ_JBFBBE010000301.1:0-1868 GCF_040682555.1 Streptomyces sp. NPDC051172 | reverse complement strand
CGCCGTTCCGCTGGCAGGGCACGTACGCGGTGCGCTTCGCCGAGGGCATCCACGAGCTCATGGCGGAGACCGGCGTCGTGATCGCCGTGGAGAACATGTACCCGTGGCGGGCCTACGGCCGCGAGGCCAAGATGTACCTGCCGCACTGGAACCCGCTGCCCGAGCCGTACGAGCACGTCTGCTGGGACTTCTCCCACGCGGCCATCGCGCGGGCGGACTCCCTGGCGGCCGTCCGCGAGCTCGGCCCGCGGCTGCGGCACGTCCACCTCACCGACGGCAACGACTCCGGCAAGGACGACCACCTGGTCCCCGGCGAGGGCACGCAGCGCGTGGCCGAGACCCTGCGCCACCTGGCGACCGAGGGCCTGGCCGGCGCGGTGTGCGTGGAGGTGGGCACCCGCGGCGTGGAGTACGCGGGCCAGCGCGAGGAGAAGCTGGCCGTCTCGCTCGCCTTCGCGCGCGAGCATCTGGCCGCCGGCGGGACCGACCACCACGACGACGACGGCGCTCCGCGCCCGACCACGAAGGAGACGGACCGACCATGAAGCTGACCATCCTGGGCCTGGGCACCATGACCGGGGCCATCCTCGCCGGAGCCCTCGAGGCCGGCGCCGTGCGCGCTGAGGACGTCACCGCGACCACCCGCTCCGCCGCCTCCGCCGAGAAGGCCGCCGCGCAGCACGGCGTCACCGTGACCTCCCAGGAGCGGGACGAACGCGCCAACCATGCCGCGGTCGCCGAGGCGGACATCGTCCTGGTGGGCGTGAAGCCGAAGGACGTGGTCGCCACCCTCACGGACCTGGCGCCGTCGCTGCGCCCCGAGACCGTGGTGGTGTCCGTGGCAGCCGGCGTCACCTCCGCGACCATGGCCGCCGTGCTGCCGGCGGGGCAGCCGATCGTGCGGACCATGCCGAACACGCCCCTGACGGTGGGCTCAGGCGTCGTGGGCGTGGCCCCCGGGCCGGGCGTCACCGAGGAGCAGACCACCGCCGTGCGCGCTCTCTTCGAAGGCTCCGGCCTGGTGGTCCCGGTGGCCGAGGAGCAGCTCTCCGCCGTGGTGGCCACCGCCGGCTCCGCCCCGGCCTACGTGTTCCTGCTGGCCGAGCTGATCGCCGCCCACGGTGCGGAGAGGGGACTGGACGCCGCCTCCGCCGAGGCCATGGCCGCGGCCACCGTCAAGGGCGCGGGCATCATGCTCCAGCAGGAGGGGGCCAGGGCCGAGGCTCTGCGCAAGGCCGTGATGAGCCCGAACGGCACCACTGAGAAGGCCGTGGAGGCGTTCCTGGACGGCGGCATGGGCGACCTCGTGAACCGTGCCATGGACGCGGCCGCGCAGCGCGACAAGGAGATGGCCGAGGAGTTCGGGGCCTGACGGCTCCGGTGTGCCTCAGGGCCGGGCCGCGAACCGGTCGATGAGGTCCGTGTGCCCGGAGACGATGAGGGTGTCGCGCGGGCCCACCCGGGTGTCCGGCTGGGCGTAGGTGAAGTCCTCGCCCGGGGTCTTCACGCCCACCACGGTCACGCCGTACTTGGAGCGCACGCGGGACTCGGCGAGCGTGAAGCCCACGCACTCGGCCGGCGGGTACATCTTCACGATCGCGAAGTCGTCGTCGAACTCGATGAAGTCGAGCATGCGCCCGTTCACGAGGTGGGCGGCGCGCACGCCGGCGTCGTGCTCCGGGAAGATCACGTGGTTCGCCCCGATCCGCTTGAGGATCGTGCCGTGCGCCTCGCTGATCGCCTTCACCCAGATGTGGGGGATCTCCAGGTCCACGAGGTTCACGGTGATCAGCACCGATGCCTCGATGGAGGTGCCCACGCCGACCACCGCCGTCGCGAAGTCCTGCGCACCGAGCTGGCGCAGGGCC
>NZ_JBFBBE010000300.1:0-1868 GCF_040682555.1 Streptomyces sp. NPDC051172 | reverse complement strand
CGTCCCGCCGTCCACCTGCAGGAAGTCCGCATGACTCACGTCGCCGCCCGTGCCCGGGTCCCCTTCAAGGGGCTGCTGGTCTTCCTCGTCGTCGCCGCCGTCCTGCTCCTGCTGGGCATCGTCACCGTCCTCCGCGGCGTGGCCGCCGACGCCGCCCGCGTGGACATCGTCTCCGTGCTGGACGGCAACACCGTGGTGGTGAACCAGGGCGGCACCGAGCGGACCGTGGTGCTCGCCGGCGTCACGAGCGCGGGCCGCAACCCGGAGGGCCTCAAGGTCGGCCCCAACCTCTGCATGGGGGAGGAGTCCTACGCCTGGCTGCGTGATCGGCTCCCGCAGGGGGCGACCGCGAGCATGACCACCTCGGACGAGGGTGCGCCCGAGGGGATGGAGAGCGCGGTCATCTCGATCGGCGGCGGCACCGTCAACGTGGCCATGGCGGAGGCCGGCATGGCCGCCCCCACGGAGGTCGCCGTCGGCAAGCGCCTGGCGGAGGAGATCGCCCAGGCCAATCAGGAGGCCGTGGGCCGCGGCGTGGGGCTCTACGACATCG
This sequence comes from Streptomyces sp. NPDC051172, assembly GCF_040682555.1. Taxonomy (NCBI): domain Bacteria; kingdom Bacillati; phylum Actinomycetota; class Actinomycetes; order Kitasatosporales; family Streptomycetaceae; genus Streptomyces; species Streptomyces sp. NPDC051172. The sequence goes on along the minus strand of NZ_JBFBBE010000300.1, from coordinate 1,315 downwards.
AGGAGCCCTGCACGTACCAGAACCGGCTCTACGAGGCCCAGTTCGCCCTGGAGCAGATCCCGGAGGACGCGGAGGCGTCCCTGACGAAGATCGACGAGCGATCGGTGGAGTACGCGGCCGCCCTGGACCAGGTGCGCCTGGTGCAGCAGGAGGTCCGGGCCCTCGACCCGGAGAACGGCACGTTCGCCGACCTCGCCTACAGCCCGGCCAAGGAGTCTCTCCTGGCCGAGGCGGACCCGGTGGTGGAGCACGGGATGCAGGTCCTGAAGGACCTCAACACGCGGCGCAACGAGATCGCGGCCCGCGGCTGACCCCGCCGCGCTCAGTCCAGGGCGAGTGTGACGAGCCCGAGCTGGGCCGCCCGGATGATCAGCTGGACGCGGTCGCGGACCTCCAGCTTGGCCATGATCCGCGTGAGGTTGGCCTTGACCGTGGACTCGGAGACGAAGAGGTTCGCGGCGATCTCCGGGTTCGACTGACCCCGGGCCAGCAGCCGCAGCACGCCCAGCTCCCGAGCGGTGAGGTCGGAGCCGTCGGGGCTGCCGGGCTGCACCGGGGTGGGGCTCACCGTCGGCCGGTCCCGCTCGATCGAGGCGAGCAGCTTGGTCGCCACGGCGGGGGAGAGCACGGACTCGCCGCGATGGACGGCCTGGATGGCGCCCAGGATGGCCGGCGGCTCCGCGTCCTTGAGGAGGTAGCCGCCCGCTCCGGCGCGCAGGGCCGGCACGAGGTAGTCCTCGGAAGTGAACGTGGTGATCGCCAGGACCCGGATCGCGGGGTGGGTGTCCTTGATCCGGCGTGTGGCCTCCACCCCGTCCATCAGGGGCATCTGCATGTCCATCAGGACCACGTCCGGCTCGATGGCGGCGCACGCCTCCACGGCTTCGACGCCGTTGGCGACCACACCCACGCAGGTCATGCCGGGGGCAGAGTCGACGAGCACGCGGAGCGCGCCGCTCATGAGCGGCTGGTCGTCGGCGATCAGGATGCGCAGCTCTTCGGACACGCAGGTCAGCGTAACCGGTGCTGTGGCGCATGCCACCTTGTCGGCGTCGGGGCGAGGCCGGGGTGCCCGCCGGCCGTCATCTGCGCCATGCCGCGGCGCGGCCTGTGCGCGGCGTGCACCATTTGTGACGGGCGTCATACATACTGGGGCCATGAAGACTCGCGCTCTCCTCGCTTCCGCTCTCCTTCTCGCCTCCACCCTCGTCGGCGCTCCGGCCGCCGCCGCCTCGGCGGCCTCGGCCGAGGACGACGTCGTCACGACCCTGGGCCTCGGCAAGGGCACTGCGGAGTGGACGTGCCGCCACTTCGG
>NZ_JBFBBE010000299.1:0-1920 GCF_040682555.1 Streptomyces sp. NPDC051172 | reverse complement strand
GCCCGACGTGGCTGGGCGCCGACACTGACTCATGACGGTCTGGAACGCACAGACATCCTCGCCGTGCTTGCCGACCCGGATAACCGGCTCTTCGGACATTCGGTGGGGGTCATGGGGTGAGTCCGCCGGCGGCGAGGAGCATGCGGAGCCGGTAGTTGTCGCGGTTGCGGAAGCCGCGGGCGAGGCGGCGGTGCAGCTCAATGATCCCGTTCACGGCCTCAGTGCCGCCGTTCGATGATCGTCCGGTCGTGAAGTAGGCCAGGAACGCGGCTCGCCAGCGGCGGAGGGTGCGGCCGAGGCGGGCGATCTCGGGGATCGGGCAGGTGTGGAATGTGTCGACGACCTTCTCGGCGATCCGCCGCCCCTCGGCGAGGTCCTTCTGGTGGTAGGCGGAACGCAGTTGCTGGGCGCACTGCCATGCGACGAACACCTCGTCGTGCGCGGGGTCGGCCTCGATCGCTGCCGCGAGCCTGGTCCGCTGCTTCTCGGTGAGGTTCTCGGCGCCGGCGCGGAGGATGGTCTGGATCCCGTAGAGCGGGTCGCCGGTCCGACCGCGATGCCCGAGGGTGTCTTGCTGGACGCGGCGGCGGACCTCATCGACGGCGGCGGTGCCGAGCTTGACGACGTGGAACGCGTCCAGCACGGCCGTGGCGTCTTCGAGCTTGTCGTCGATCGCGGTCTTGTAGCCGGCGAACGGGTCAAGAGCTGCGACCTTCACGTTCTGCCGGAACGCTTCGCCGCGTTCGGCGAGCCAGGACGCGTAGGCCTTCCCGGAGCGGCCGGGCACGAGGTCGAGCAGCCTGGCCCGCGTCTTTCCGGTGCTGTCGCGGCTGAGATCGACCATCCCGGTCAGCTCCTTCGGGCCGCGCTTTCGGGGGTCGACGTGATGCCAGATGTGCTCATCGACGCCGAGGGTGGTGACGTTCTCGAACCGGGACTCGTCCTCAGCCAGTTTGACCAGCTCGGGCTCGGCGGCCCGCCACACCGTCTTCCACGACGTTCCGAGCTGACGGGCGATACCGTGCACGGTGGCGTGCTCGCGGCGCAGCTGCCCGATCGCCCAGCCGACGGCGCGCGTGGTGATCGACCCGCGCCGGGCCACCAGACCCGGGAGCTGCTCCACGAACGTCCGTCGCACGCATCCCACCTCGTCGCACCGCCAGACCCGCTGCCGCCACACGATCCGCACCCGCGTCACGCCGGGCACATCATGAAGCACCCGTCGGCGACGTCCGCGGCCGGTCGCGACGACCCCGCACGACGGGCAGCCGGTCGGTGCCGCCGGGCTCGAGACGGTCACGATCAGCAGCCCGTCACGGCGGTCAACGTCCTCGACATGGACCCCATCGAGGCCGAGCAGCAAGTCGCAGCGGGAACACGGGCAGGCGGCGGAGCACGCGTCAGCGCACCCCGAACTATCGTGAGACACGTCGAGGTCCTCGGTTGGAGCAGCAGTTGGCGCTACTGATCCTCGGGGACCTCGACCCCTACCCGCCGAACCTCACCCGGCGAGCCTCACCCCCACCGAATGTCCGAAGAGCCCCTATGGGCGTCAGTGGAGCCACCACCCGGTGGACCGCCTGCGCACGTGGGAGCTGACCCGTCCGGACCTGCCGGCCGAACGGGACATCCCCCTCGAGGAGGCGTACGCCGTGCAGGCGGCCGCCGCGGGCGCCATCAACATCCACGGCCTGCAGGCCGGCCACGCGATGCGGACCTTCGAGGTGCCCGGCATGGGCGGTCTCCAGCTCGTCGATCGGGCCGACGTGGCCGAGTTCTACGTCCCGGACGAGGAGGTGCTCGTCTTCGAGGACGCGGACCACCTCATCGAGCTGGGCCGCCGGATCGTCGCCGACCCCGCCTGGGGAGCGCGCATCCGGGAGGCCGGCCGCCGCCGGTCGCACGCGGAGCACACGTTCG
>NZ_JBFBBE010000298.1:0-1943 GCF_040682555.1 Streptomyces sp. NPDC051172 | reverse complement strand
CCGTGAGCGCCGCCAGCGCCGCCGCCACGACCACGAGGCCTGCCACCTGGGCGCCCATGGACGGCAGGCGCGCGCGGCCGGGGCGCAGCCCGCCGGCCAGGGAGAACACGACGGCGACGACGGCCCCCGTCAGCAGCCCGCCCACGTGCACCTGCCAGGCCACCCCGGGCAGCAGGAACGAGAACACGAGGTTCAGGCCGATCAGCACGGCGATCGAGCGCACCTGCCCGCCCCGCACCCGGATGAGCAGGAACAGGGCCGCGAACATGCCGTACACGGCGCCGGACGCCCCGACGACGGGCTGCAGCGGGTCCGAGACCCACAGCGCGAACACCGCACCGCCCACGGCGGAGAGCACGTAGAGGGCGAGGAACCGCCACCAGCCCAGCGCGGGCTCGAGCACGCGCCCGATCACCCACAGCGCGAGCATGTTCAGCAGCAGGTGCGTGGGACCGGAGACGTCGTGCACGAGCGCGTAGGAGGCCATCCGCCACGGCTCCATGCCGTACGGGGACGTGTAGAGCCCGGCGTACCAGAGCGCCTCGGTCACACCGGACGCCTGATCCCGGGTCATCCACTGCGCCGCGTAGACCACCGTCGTGACCGCCAGCAGGATCCAGGTGACGGGCGAGGCGGCGAAGCCCGTCCGCCGTCGGGCCGGGACCGTCGCGGCGGCGCCGGCGGCGGGGGGCGACGTTGGAGCGGGGCCGGCCACGACGCCGGCCACGACGCCGGACGCACAGTCCACGCAGACCGGTCCGGCCGCGGAGCGGGGACGCTGGCAGTCGAGGCACGCGGGGCGCCGGCAGACGGCGCAGCGCACATACGCCGCACGGCCCGGATGCCGCGGGCACACCGGGGGTGTGCCGTCCGCGGAGTCCGGGCCGTGCGGGTCGGAGGGGGTGGTGCTCACCGAGGGGCTGCTCAGGCCTCGTCGATGTCGATGGACTCGATGACGACGTCCTCGAGCGGGCGGTCACGGGGATCGGTGGCGACGGCGTTGAGCTCGTCCACGACCTTCTGGGAGGCCTCGTCCTTCACCTCGCCGAAGATGGTGTGCTTGCCGTTGAGCCAGCCGGTGGGCACGGAGGTGATGAAGAACTGCGAGCCGTTGGTGCCGGGGCCGGCGTTGGCCATGGCCAGCAGGTAGGGGCGGTCGAACTGCAGCTCGGGGTGGATCTCGTCGCCGAACTGGTAGCCGGGGCCGCCGATGCCCATGCCGAGCGGGTCGCCGCCCTGGATCATGAAGTCCTTGATGATGCGGTGGAACACGGTGCCGGAGTACAGCGGGGCGCCGTTGTTCTTCTCACCGGTCTGCGGGTGGGTCCACTCCTGCTCGCCGGTGGCGAGGCCCACGAAGTTCTTCACGGTCTTCGGGGCGTGGTTGCCGAACAGCTCGACGACGATGTCGCCGTGGTTCGTGTGGATGGTCGCGGTGTGCGTGTTGTTCGCCATGCGCCCCATTGTTCCATCCGCGGCGGCGGGCCGTCCGGATCCCGCCGTCCGGGGTCGGGATCTTCCGCGATCGGCGTACGCACTCCCGGCGTGCCGGGACCCGTGCCACTGCGGGGGTCGGCCACTAGGCTGGGCCTCGAGGACCACCGCGTTCAACGACCATCCAGAACCCACGGGAGGCATCACATGGCTCGCAAGACCCTGCACGACGAGATCCAGCACGACGGCGGTACGAACGCGTTCGTCGCACGCCAGGCGGAGAACCTGCGCCACTGGGCCGCCCCGAAGGTGGAGTCCACCCGGGCCTGGAGCGAGGTGGCCGCGGCCTACGGGCTGATCGGCGGCTCCGCCGCGGCCGAGGAGGGCCGTCGCAAGGCCCAGGACGCCAAGAAGGAGTACGGCCCCGTCGTCGAGCGCGGGGCGCGCAAGGCCGGCGAGGCCGTCGCGCACCAGTACGGGCTGCTGGCCCCCGCCGTCGCCAAGGGCCT
>NZ_JBFBBE010000297.1:0-1969 GCF_040682555.1 Streptomyces sp. NPDC051172 | reverse complement strand
AGTCCGGGGCGGCGTCGTCGACGGGCGGCGCGGAATCCGCCGTGCCGGGCGGCCCCCAGCCGCCCGCGGGATCCGCCCAGGGATCGTGCTCCGGGAGGTGGCCGGTCACGCCCCCATGGTGCGGGTGTGCTCGGCGGCGGGGTTGTCCTCGGCCAGGCCGCGACCCCAGATGGACACGGGGCCGAGGTCGGTCCAGGCCAGGTGGCGGTACAGCTTCTGGCCGTCCGGGGACGCGACGAGCAGGCCGCGGCTGATCTCACCCTCGCTCATGACCTCGGAGGTGAGGTAGCGCATCACGAGGGAGCCGAGGCCGCGGCGACGGTGGTTCGGGGACGTCCAGATCCGGTCGTAGACGGCGGTGCCGCCCTCCTCGGTGACCCAGCCGAGGGCGGCGAGCTCCTCCTCGCCCTCGGGCACGGTCGAGGCGCCGACGGCCAGGATGCGCAGGCGACGGCTGCCCTCCATCGGTTGGTCCACGCGGGCCTCATAGCCCTCGGGCAGCAGCGGGGGCTCCACGTCCTGCACCTCGGGGTCCATGTCCATGGTCATGAAGCGCTCCGGCTCGGCCTGGGCCTTCAGACCCATGGCCTTCGGGTCCTCGCCGGCGTCGCCGAACACTGTGAGCAGGATCTGCTCCTGGTCCCGCACCGCCTCGCGCAGGTCCTCCAGCTCCCCGCGGGAGGGGTTCACCACCACGTGCTCCCACGTGGCCGGCACGTCCACCGTGGCGCGACCGGAGCCGCCGGGGATCATGCGGGCGGGGCGAGGGGTGCGCAGGGCCGCGCGTCGCCCCGCCTCCTGGCTCGTACGGTAGCCGCGCGATCGCGACCAGGCCGCGAACCAGATGTCGACCAGTGCCGGATCCAGATGCTCAGTCATGTCTGAAGGGTAAGGCGTGTGGCCGGTGCGGGCCAGGCCCCGCCCGCCCTCACGGCCGTGGCGTCCGGGGTCGCGCACTAGCCTGGACCTTGATGAGCACCGCCCCCCTCTCGCGCATCGCGCTGTACTACCGGTTCACCCCGCTCGCCGACCCCGAGGCGGTGCGGCTGTGGCAGCGCACGCTCGCCGCGTCCCTCGGCCTGACCGGCCGGATCATCGTGTCGCCGCAGGGGATCAACGGGACCGTCGGCGGACCGGTCGACGCCGTCAAGCGCTACATGCGCGGCACGCGGGAGCATCCGGCGTTCCGGGACCTCGAAGTGAAGTGGTCGGACGGCTCGGCGGCGGACTTCCCCCGCCTCTCGGTCAAGGTCAAGCCCGAGCTCGTCGCGTTCGGGGCCCCCGAGCGCGTCACCGTGGACGCGGACGGGATCGTCGGCACGGGGGAGCGGCTCACGCCCGTCCAGGTGGACGCGCTGGTCGCCGTGCGCGCCGGCACCGCGAACCCCGTGCGCTTCCTCGACGGCCGCAACACGGTGGAGGCGGCCATCGGCCGCTTCGACGGGGCCGTGGTCCCGGACGCGCACACCACCCGCGACCTGCTCGCCGCCGTCGACTCCGGGGCCCTGGACCACCTCAAGGACGCGCCGCTGATCACCTACTGCACGGGCGGCGTGCGCTGCGAGGTCCTCTCCGCCCTGCTCAAGGACCGCGGCTTCGCCGAGGTCTACCAGCTCGACGGCGGCATCGTCCGCTACGGCGAGGCCCGCGGCGACGCCGGACTGTGGCGGGGCGAGCTGGCCGTGTTCGACCGACGCCTGTCCACCCGCTTCACCGCCGATGCCGAGACCATCGGCCGGTGCGTCACGTGCGAGGCCCCGACCTCGGCGCTGCGCAACTGCGCCGACCCGGCCTGCACCACGCTCGAGGTCCGCTGCGCGGCCTGCGCCGCCGACGACCCCGAGCACCGCTGCCCCGTCTGCGCCCACCGCCCCCACCCCGCCGAGAGGACCGAGGCATGAGTCCCGTCCCGACACCCCCGTCGCCCCCCGCCCCGCGGCTGACCCCGGCCACGGCCGCGGCCCTCGCC
>NZ_JBFBBE010000296.1:0-1986 GCF_040682555.1 Streptomyces sp. NPDC051172 | reverse complement strand
TCTCGCCTGGCCTCCTGCAGTGGCCGCGCGAGAGCGGCGATGCTCACTCCCCAACTACTCGGCACGGGGGCGAGCCCTTCCGGATGGGAAGGCCGACCCGCCAGGGCAGGCCATGGAATGCGAAGTGTCGGTTGGGAGCTCGCGCATTCCCTGTGCCTGGCAGCAGCGCGATGGTGCTCACGGAGAGGTGGCCGGTGCTCGGCCAGCACGAGCAGGCGGCGGCCTCGCTGATAATTCGGTGCGCTACCGGCGCGCGGTGATGCTGCTGGCCTCGGCCGGCGGAAACCGGGTGCTAGTGAATCGCCGAGCTGGTGCAGGCCGACGAGGGCACCTGCTCGGCGGTCAGGACGACGTACCAGCGGCGTCCTTCCCGCTTGACGCTGATCGCCTTGACCTTGCCGGTCACGGGCCGGTGCCGGTGCACCTTGACGTGCCCGATGCCCTGGAGCCGGACGCGGGTGACGGGATCATGCGGGGTGGCATCCCAGCGGCAGCCGTCCCCGTCCTTGGGGAAGTCCACCGTGTCGAACCAGTTCACCCCCCGGAATCGGAGATATCCCGGCTTGTCCCCGCACTTCACACGGCCGAAGAACGCGGCGAACGCCTTGTCCAGGCGGCGCAAGGTCGCCTGCTGAGACGAGAACGACCACCGGCCCTGACGCTCCGGATCGAAGACGCGGATGTCCTTGAGCTGAGCGGACTGCTGCCCGTACCGGACAGTGGTCTTCGAGGCGTGCCGCCAGGCGTCGCGGCGTTCCTGCAACGCTCCGTTGTAGAGCGAGCAGTGATCACGCAGCATCGCGCCGAGCGCGGCTTGCTGACCCACAGTGGGCCGCATGAGGAACTTGTACGCACGGATCATCCGGCCCACCCCTTCCCCGGTCAGCTTCGAAGATCCTACTGCGCTTGGTGTGTGTCACCACGCTGGGAACCAAACCCCGATATTCGCGTCGGCCGTCATGTCGTCCGCATGGCCCCGGTGTTCGGCTCGCACCTGGTGTTCAGGCTGAGGCGCCCCGAGCCGCCCGCCTGCACGGGTTCGTGCTCCTGGCCGGCGGCGTCGAGTGCGGGGCTTGGGCGCTGGGCCGCAACCGGGACCTGCTCGAACGTGAGGGGCGGCTCGTCAGTGCCCGCGGCGGCCAGCCCGGCTAAGGCCGTCTCGGCCAGGGGGACCCCGTAGCGGGCCAGGCGCAGCGGTATCAGCGACTCCACCGGGGCCCTGCGACGCCAGGCGCGACCGAAGCGGGAGCGGAGGCTGGCCTGATAGACCAGGCGCTCCTGTTCGAGCTTGATGACCTGCTCGTAGGAGCGCAGCTCCCACAGCTTCATGCGGCGCCACAGCAGGAACGTAGGGATCGGGGCGAGGAGCCGGCGGGTGAGGCGGACTCCTTCCATGTGCCTGTCGGCCGTGATGTCGGCGATGCGACCGATCGCGTGCCGGGCCGCCTCCACCGCCACCACGAACAGGACCGGAATGGCTGCGTGCTCCCGACGCCGGCGACCGCTGTGACAGAGCCCCACCGGCCAGCACGGTGCGAGATCGTGCTCATGCAGACGCCCCTTCGCGCGGTGCCTTGAACACCCCGGTCCGCCGCTCGGGCGTTACCCCGGGGGCATCACCCCGTGGATCCGCGACAGGGTGAACACCCGCTCTGCATCGCGTAGATGACACCAAGCATGCAGATACGGAGGGTCGAGGTCGAGGCCGCTGATGGTGCGGATCGTGCGGCTGCCCGTGGTGGCGACGTACTCGATGGTGACCGCCGTCCCACTGTCGACGGCGTGGGCAAGTTGACGGACATCGGTGTGGGAGACCTGAGTCGCGTATCCGGCGATGATTTCTTCGGTATCGGTGGAGAAGGGGACGCCGTTGTACGGGTCGGGGGCGGGACAACGTCGCTTCCTTGATCGTTTCAGGATGACTGCGGTCGTGGTGTGAGTGGGTGGAGCTGGAGGGTGTAGGTGACGCGTTCGGTGGCGGGTTGA
>NZ_JBFBBE010000295.1:0-1987 GCF_040682555.1 Streptomyces sp. NPDC051172 | reverse complement strand
CATGTTGCGTCCTGCAAGCTGGTCCAGGCTCGCGGGTGGGAGTCCCGTCCGGGTAGACACCGGAGTGCCCGGTAGCAGGTCCCGGTTCGTCGTGGAGACGCGGCGGGCTGAGCGGGATGTCAAGAGCCTCTTTGGAGGGAGCAAGCACGCGGGCCGTAGCGTGAAGCGAACCTTGCAGCCTCGTCAGAGTCAAAGCGGAGAAGCCGAGCCCCTCATGACTGGGCGAAGGCCATGTCCTGGAGGCCCTGTTCCGGGGTCAGCCTCTGGGGTTCTTCCGGGGTACGGAGGGCGGCACGTGTGCACAGTCTGGGCCGGAACAGGAGAGACCCGTCTGACCACGCCTGGCATCGGGCAAGAGACCGGACGTATAAGCCGATGGTGAAGTCGTCCGGAGGGCAGCGGGAGTCCGAGGGGGCCGTAGTACCGCTGATCGGCGTGCAACATAACGCGCCAGGAGGGAAGGACCCCCACTTTGATCACGTCCGGAGCGAGGGTAAGCGCGAGGGCATGGCCGGGACCGCCCGGTCCAACAACCCCGACGGGGCAACCCCCGTCGTAGTGGACGGGCATGCGTCCGTCTCGAAAGTGCGAAAACTTCAACGCGGGCTATGGACTGCGGCCAAGCAGTCTCCGGAGCGGCGTTTCCATGCCCTGTATGACCGTATCCACAGAGGTGATGTGCTGTGGGAGGCGTGGGAACGGGTCCGGGCCAATGGAGGAAGTGCAGGGGTGGATCGGGTCACCCTTGCATTCGTGGAGAAGGAATACGGAGTCGGGCGGATGCTCGGTGAACTCCAGAATTCTCTGCGTGCAGGCACATATCGTCCCGCGCCCGCCAGGCGTGTGGATGTACCGAAACCGCAGGGCGGCATAAGGCCGCTGGGGATTCCTGCTGTCCGCGACAGAGTAGCCCAGCAGGCGGCGAAGATCGTTATGGAGCCGGTGTTCGAGGCGGGGTTCTCTTCGTGCTCGTATGGATTCCGTCCGAAACGGTCGGCGACGCAGGCGATGGAGCGGCTTCGAGTCGGCTTCATCAAGGGCCGACACTTTGTTGTCGAATTCGACATTCGGAGCTTCTTCGACGAGATCGACCACGATCGGCTTCTCGCCGAAGTGGGGCGCCGGGTATCGGACCGCAGGGTTCTCAAGCTGGTCCGTCTGTGGTTGCAGGCGGGCGTGATGGTGGACGGTGAGGTTCGGCGGACGGTCGCCGGGACACCTCAGGGCGGGGTGATCTCGCCTTTGCTGGCCAACATCTACCTGCATGTTCTGGACTCCGAGCTGATGCGGCGAGGGGTTGGGGAGCTGGTGCGGTACGCGGACGACGGAGTCGTCCTGTGCCGTTCGGCTCGCCAGGCCAGAGTTGCCCTGGATGCGGTCGGGGAGATCCTCGGCTCGCTGGGGCTGCAACTACACCCGGATAAAACGAAGGTTGTTGACCTCAGAGAGGGCCGGGAAGGGCTCGACTTCCTCGGCTGCCACTTCAGAGCTCGCTTTTCGGGCAAGGTGTGGGAGAGGTACGGCCAGGTCCGCTTCTACCTGCACCGCTGGCCGTCGAAGGTGGCGATGAAGAGACTCCGGGCAAAGGTCCGGGAACGGACCGACCGCCGTCGGTCGGGGTGGGATATCCGTGATGTGATCGCGGATTTGAATCCGATCCTGCGCGGCTGGGGCAACTACTTCCGAACCGGGAATGCCGCTGAGAAATTCCAGAATGCTGACAGATACGTGGTGTGGCGACTTCGCAGACTGATGGTCAAGAAACGCGGGCGCAACCTACGGAGTGGTCAGCGGCGGGAATGGACGGAAGAGTGGTTCAACGGGCACGGCCTGTATCGACTACGTGGCACCATTCGCTATCCGAAGGCTGCGTAACCCTGTCAAGAAGATCATCGGTAAGCCGTGTGCGGGAAAACCGCACGCACGGATTGAAAGGGGACGGAGGAACCGGGCCTGCAAGGGCACCGCGCCTCCAACTACCAATGGC
>NZ_JBFBBE010000294.1:0-2011 GCF_040682555.1 Streptomyces sp. NPDC051172 | reverse complement strand
CGCACCGCGGCACGCCACCCCCTCTTCCAGGTGATGCTGTCCTTCGACACCAACACCGAAGCCGCCTTCGACCTCCCCGGACTCGACATCGGCGAGTTCGAGATCCCGGAACACGAAACCCCCAAGTTCGACCTGAACTTCCTGCTGCGGGGGTCGTACGAGCCGGACGGGCGTCCGACCGGGATCACGGGGATCATCGCGTACGCCACCGACCTGTTCGACCACGGCACGGTCCAGACATGGGCCGACCGGCTCAGCCGACTCCTCGCGGAGCTGACCTCCGATCCCGACCAGCCCATCGGTGAGGTCGAAGTCCCGGAACCGGCTCAACGGAACGCGAAACCGGACCGGTTGGAGATCCGACCGGGGCTCGGCCCCGGACGGCGGCGGGTGCTGACCCGTCCCGGTCTCCCGGCGCAGCAGCCGCGTGGCGGAACGGCCCGTGGCTGAGTGCGCCGGGAAGTCCAGGCATGCCCCCACACCGCCCGGCACGTCCTAGATCACCCGTGCGGCGAATTCGACCCGATAGGAAGACAGTGATGGACCAACGCGCCGAGACCCCGCGTTCCCGACCGGGAACCGAGATCCGTCAGGCGGTGCGGCGCTCATGAGCGAGGACGCCTCGAGCGCCGGGAAGAAGCCGGCTTCGCTGTTCCGCCGGCGCAACTTCGCGCTGCTGTGGACGGGGCAGTCGGCCTCGCTCTTCAGCTCCCAGATCACCTACGTCGCGATGCCGCTGACCGCGGTCCTGCTGCTGCATGCGACGCCGCTGGAAGCCGGCGTGCTCGTCGCCCTCGAGACGCTGCCGTTCCTGCTCTTCGGCCTCTTCGTCGGCGTGATGCTGGACCGCCGGGCGCGCCGGTCCGTGATGATCGTCGCCGACGTCGTGCGTGCCGCGGCCCTCGCCTGGATCCCGGTCGCGCACTGGCTCGATGTGCTGAACATCGGTCAGCTCTTCGTCGTGGTCTTCGTCGTCGGCGTGATGACCGTGTTCTTCGACCTCGCCCACCAGTCCTACACACCCGGTCTGATCGGCCGGGACCGGCTCGGCGAGGCGAACGCGAAGCTGGAACTCTCGGACTCGATGGCGCAGGTCGTCGGGCCGGGCGCGGCGGGCCTGCTGATCAGCGCGCTCAGCGCCCCGGTGGCGATCGCGGTGGACGCGGCGAGCTACGTCCTGTCCTTCTGCACGGTGGCGGGACTGCCGGCCGACGAGGCGCCGAAGCCTCAGCCCGGGGCGGAGACCCTCTCGGTGCGGGATTCGATCCGTGAGGGATTCACCGCGATCGTGCGGCACCCGCTGCTGCGCTGGTTCACCACGGCCGCGCTGATCATCAACCTGTTCTCCGGCGCCCTGATGTCGGTGTTCTTCCTCTATCTGCTCCGGGTCCTCGACATGGGCTCGAAGCAGGTCGGCCTGATCGTCGCGGTCGGCAGCGTCGGTGCCCTGGTCGGCGTCCTTCTGGTCGGCCCGCTGACCGGACGGTTCGGCGTCGGCCCGACCCTGATCCTGACGATGGCGCTGCCCGGCCTCGGCCATCTCGTCCTGGCGGCCGTGCACGGTCACTCACTGGCCGCGCTCGCCGTCGTCGCGGCCACGGCCTTCGTCGTCCAGTTCAGCGTTCCCGTCTTCAACGTGACGGTGATCAGCTTCCGGCAGGTCTCCACCCCGGACGAGCTGCTCGGGCGGGTGAACGCCACGGCCCGTACCTGCGCGCTGGGCGCGTTCTCGCTCGGCTCGCTGCTCGGCGGTGCGCTCGCCTCCGGAACCGGGCTGCGGACGGCGATCGTGCTGGCCGCGAGCGGGACGTTCCTGGCCTCCCTGGCCCTGCTGTTCTCGCCCGTGCGCACGGTGCGCCGCCTTGAGGCGCCCGCCACCGACTCCGACTCGGCCGTCGCGCCGGAGCCCGCATGACCATTCATCCCTGAAGGAACGGGGCCGGTCAAGTGCCTGACCTGTCCGTGTTTTTGGCGGTTCCCGGCTGCTTTTGGGCAGCGCCCGGCGAGGCTC
>NZ_JBFBBE010000293.1:0-2012 GCF_040682555.1 Streptomyces sp. NPDC051172 | reverse complement strand
GTCGGTGCGACGACCTGGCCCTGTGGTCGGGCGCGGTCAGCGTCGCGACGCGTCGGCCGCGGCGTCGGCGGCGTCCTGGGGCGCCTGGTAGTAGACGTCGTAGCTTCCGCCGTCCGCGCCGTAGCCCCCGCCGTAGTAGTCCGAGCCCACACCGGAGGCGGGGGTGCCGTTGAGCACGACGCCGAGCACCCGGGCGTTGACGCCCGCGAGCATGTCCCGGGCCACCTCGAGGTGCTCCTTGCGGGTCTTGCCGTGGCGGACCACCAGGACGGTGCCGTCCACCGCCGCGGCGAGCAGGGTGGAGTCCGTGACGGGCAGCACGGGCGGGGCGTCCACGAGCACCATGTGCGTCTCGGCGAGGGCGGTGAGCAGGTCCCTCATCCGCTCGGAGCCGAGCTGTTCGGACGGGTTCGGAGGGGTGCGGCCGGCAGGCAGGAGGAGCAGCCCGTCCTCACCCACGGGGATCAGCACGTCCTGGAGGGCGACGTCCCCGTTGAGGACCTCGGACAGGCCCACACGGCCGTCGACGCCGAACTGCAGGGCCTGGCGGGGGCGACGCAGATCGGCGTCGATGAGGATCACCGGCTGGCCGGCGGCCGCCACGGTCAGGGCCAGGCTGCCGATCACCGTCGACTTGCCCTCGCCGGGGTTCGAGCTGGTGAACGCGATGGTGCGGGGCGGATCGTCCACCGCAGCGAACCGCAGATTGGTGCGCAGCTGGCGCACCGCCTCCGACGCGCGGGGGGAGAGGGGCGCCATCGGCGCCGTGCGTTCCGCCTTCATGCTGGGATCCAGGGGGATGGCGCCGAGCAGGCCCGCCCCGCCCGCCACCTGGGCGTCCGTCGTCGTCCGCACGTTGACGTCCAGCAGCCGCCGCAGGAACGCGACGACCAGACCGAGGACGAGACCTGCGCCCAGGCCGTACAGCAGGTGGCGGACGCGGTCCGGGCTCGAGGGCGCGGCCGGCGCGAGGGCGTCCTCCATGGCCGTGACCGTGACGTTGGACGTCGGATCGAGCTCGTTCGCCACGTCGGCGGTCGCCACGAGCGCCCCGTTGGCCAGCGCGGCGGCCTGCTGCGCATCGGGGGCCACGGCAGACACCGTGATGAGGTTCGAGTTCGGCACCAGGGCGGCGCTCATGGTCGCTCCGACGGTGTCCAAGCCCTCGGCCGCGATCCGCTCACGGACCGTGCGGCTGTTGATCAGCGGGATGTAGGACTGGGCGCGGGTCTGGGCGGTCTCGGTGCCGGAGATGCTCGCCTCCCCCTCCACCGTGACGAACGCGGTCGAGGTCGCGGTGTACAGCGTGGGCTGCAGCAGCGAGTAGAGGAGCCCCAGCGCCAGGCCCAGGGCGGCACACCCCAGGATCACCAGGCGGTTCGCACGCAGCACACGGAGGAAATCGATGACGTTCATGGGGTCCCAGGATCGAAGGGCAGCGACTCAGCTCACTCTAACAAGCGGGACAGCCCATTCCATTGCACTCGTCTACGCTGAGCGTGGGGCGGAGACGCGCCCCGGCAGGGCGACGGAGGAGCGGTCATGACGGTGGGGCAGGACGCGCACGGACCGCGGTCCTCCGATCCCCGCTACGTGGCCCTGCAGGCGGAGCGCGAGAAGCACGCCCGCGCCGCCGCCCGCGGCACCTCCGCGTGGTCGGCCGGTCCGGACGCCGCCGTCCCGCGCGAGCCCCTGCGGATCCCCGAACTGCTGCTGGGTGCCCTCCTGGCCATGGAGGCGTTCGGCGTCCCCCTCGGCCCCGTGGCGCTCCCGCTGAACGAGGCGGGCATGCTCCTGCTGCTGGCCCTGGCGTTGTGCCGGCGGTCCCGCCGCGATGTCTCCGCCCTCGGGTTGACCGCCGTGCTCGCCGCCGCCGTGCTGCTGTTCCTCGCGATCGTCTCCGTGTCCCAGGGCATCCCGGACCTGGAGTGGCTGCGCCGGTGGGTGCGGATGGCGGCCCTCGTCGGGCTCGTCGGCTGCATCGCCGGCGGCCGGCTCAGCCTGCGCTCGCT
>NZ_JBFBBE010000292.1:0-2042 GCF_040682555.1 Streptomyces sp. NPDC051172 | reverse complement strand
AGTCTCCGCTCGAAGGGGGGTGGATCAGGACACGCCATGGTGACTCGTGACACAGCGTTCATGCCACTTTGTCCGGTGTGATGCGAGTCATCGTGGACGTTACGTCGCGTTCGTCCGGCCGGGCCGGATGATGTGACCTCAGCCATCGCCGATTCCTCGCGGAAGGTCTGTGGCGCCCCGGCGGGGCCGGGGCGCGTCCGGCTCAGTCCATGAGCAGCCACGCGGCGGCGTCGTGCGCGAGCCGCCCGTCCTGGACGGCCTCCGCCTCCTCGAGGGAGAACAGGGCCCGGGAATGGCCCGTGGGCAGATCGACGGGATCGGTCGACAGGTTCGCCATCACGAGCACGGTGCGCGCCGGGATCGGCTCGCCCGAGCCCAGGTGCCGGCCACCGCCCGAGGTGACCGTGAACGCCAGCACGCCGCGTGCGGGGTCGTGGTGCTCGGACCAGGCGAACGTGCCCGTGCCCAGGTCGAGCTCGCCGCGGATCTGCAGCAGACGCCGGTACAGCTCGAACACGGAGCCCTCGACGCCGACCTGCCGGTCCGCCGCCAGCGCCCGGAAGGACGCGGGCTGGGGCAGCCACGGCGCGGCGACGCCCTCGGCGGCGGACGCGGGGCCGTCGTCGTCCGCGGGGGTCGAGAAGCCGTAGGACGGCTCGTCGGCGGCCCACGGCAGCGGGATTCGGCTGCCGTCGCGGCCGGGCTCCTTGCCGTCCGTGCGGAAGAAGTACGGGTCCTGGCGGTGCTCGGCGGCCAGGGTGGTGTGCTCGGGCAGTCCCAGCTCGTCACCCTGGTAGATGTACGCGGAGCCGGGCAGGCCCAGCTCCACCATCGCGGCGGCGCGGGCCCGACGGCGGCCGACCGCCTCGTCCGGCTGCTCGTCCTCGGCCGTGATGCCGGCGGGGTAGGAGCTCGGGTCCGCGAGGCCGTAGCGGGAGGCGTGGCGCACTGTGTCGTGGTTCGAGAGCACCCAGGTGTTCGGGGCGCCGACCCGATCGGCCTGCTCGAAGGACCGGTCGATCGCGTGGGTCAGCGACACGGCGTCCCAGCCGGCCATGAGGTAGGTGAAGTTGAAGGTCTGGTGCATCTCGCCGGGGCGGACGTACCGGAACATGCGCGAGAGCGGGGCCACCCACGCCTCGGCCACCATCATCGGCTCGTGGTCGTAGGAGTCCAGGACCCGCCGCCAGTCCCGGTAGACCTCGTGGACGCGGTCCTGGTCCATGAACGGGGTGAGCGGCTCGAAGGTGTCCGGGTCGAACGTGGGGTCGGCGTCCTCGCCCGCGTCCGTGACCATGCCCATGCGGGAGTGCTCGGTGTCCGGGTAGCCGGGCTGCTTGATGAGCCCGTGGGCCACGTCCACCCGGAAGCCGTCCACGCCGCGGTCCAGCCAGAACCGCAGGATGGAGCGGAACTCCTCGCGCACCTCCTCGTTCTCCCAGTTCAGGTCCGGCTGCGTGGTGTCGAACAGGTGCAGGTACCACTGGCCCGGGGTGCCGTCCGCCTCGGTCACGCGGGTCCAGGCCCCGCCGCCGAACGTGGACTCCCAGTTGTTGGGGGGCAGCTCGCCGTGCTCGCCGCGGCCCTCGGCGAAGTGGTAGCGGGCGCGCTCGGGGGAGCCGGGGCCGGCGGCCAGGGCGGCCTGGAACCACGCGTGCTCGGACGAGGTGTGGTTCGGCACGAGGTCCACGACCACGCGGATGCCGGCCTCGTGCGCGGCGGTGATCATCTCGTCCGCGTCCGCCAGCGTGCCGAACCGCGGGTCCACGGTGCGGTAGTCCGCGACGTCGTAGCCGGCGTCGTGCTGCGGGGAGAGGTAGAAGGGCGAGAGCCAGATCGCGTCCACGCCGAGCTGGGCCAGGTAGTCGAGGCGCGAGGTGACGCCGCGCAGGTCGCCCATGCCGTCCCCGTCCGCGTCCGCGAAGGAGCGCGGGTACACCTGGTAGATCACGGCGTCCACCCACCATGGCGTGACGGGCCGGTTCCGGGCTTCCGAGGGCGGGGTGCTCAGGCGCTGCGTGGTCATGGGATCCACCCTAGGC
>NZ_JBFBBE010000291.1:0-2077 GCF_040682555.1 Streptomyces sp. NPDC051172 | reverse complement strand
GGTAGAAGAAGATGACGACGCCGGTGACGCGGTGGCCCACCCAGGACCACATGCCGCCGTGGCCCCGGTACAGGGTTCCGCGGCCGTTCTTGGCCGGGGCCTGCGCAGTGGCGCTAGACACGGTTGATACCTCCAGGGGGAATGCACGATCCCGGTCCTCCGCCGTGGGACGACGACGGGCAGGGGCGTGTGCGAGTGGATTCCTCCGCCTAGGGTAGACCCTTCCCGCGCCTCCGTGCCCGATCGGGGACCGGGGCGGCCACTGTGACGCGCGCGGGGCCCCGCCGCCGTCCTGCTCGGTGTGGGCTGTGCCCCGCCTGGGCGCGTCGAGTGGTCCGCTGTCCGGACGGTTCCGTAGTCTGGCCCGGTGAGCACCGATCCGAACCTGACCGATGCCCCGCGCGAGGCCGCGCCGGGCACGGCCCTGTCCCGCTTCCACGCCGTGATCCCCGCCGGGGGCGTGGGCACCCGCCTGTGGCCCCTCTCGCGGGCCGCCGCGCCGAAGTTCCTCCACGACCTCACCGGCTCGGGCCAAACCCTGATCCGCGCCACGTGGGACCGTCTGGCACCCCTGGCCGCGGGCATGCTCGTGGTGACCGGGGAGGCCCATCGCGCGGCGGTGTGCACGCAGCTGCCGGACCTGGCGGAGACGGATCTGGTGCTCGAGCCTTCGCCGAAGGACTCCGCGGCCGCCATCGGCCTGGCCGCGGCGATCCTCTCCCTGCGTGACCCGGACACGATCATGGGCTCGTTCGCAGCGGATCAGGTGATCTCCCCGGTGGAGGTCTTCCAGGACGCGGTGCGGCAGGCCGTCGAGACGGCGGCCACCGGCCGGATCGTGACCATCGGCATCGAGCCCACGCACGCGGCCACGGGCTTCGGCTACATCCGCCGGGGCCGCCGCCTCCGCGTGGCCGGCGCCCCGGACGCGCACGACGTCGCCGCGTTCGTGGAGAAGCCGGACCTGAAGGTCGCCCAGCAGTACGTGAAGTCCGGCCGCTACCTCTGGAACGCGGGCATGTTCGTGGCGCCCGTGGGCCTCATGCTGGCCCACCTCGAGGAGAACGAGCCCGCGCTGCACGCCGGCCTGATGGAGATCGCCCGCGCGTGGGAGACGCCGGAGCGGGACGAGGTCATGGCCCGGGTGTGGCCCGAGCTGACGAAGACCGCCATCGACTACGCCGTGGCCGAGCCCGCCGCCGCCGTCGGCGACGTGGCCGTGATCCCCGGCTCCTTCACGTGGGACGACGTGGGGGACTTCGCGGCGATCGCCCGCCTGAACCCGGTCAAGGACGCCTCCGGCATCACGGTGATCGGGGACACCCCGCGCGTGTACTCGGACGACGCGTCCGGCGTCGTGGTGACGGACACGAAGCGCGTCATCGCCTTGATCGGCATCGAGGACGTCGTCGTGGTGGACACCGAGGACGCGCTGCTGGTCACCACCACGGAGCACGCCCAGGAGGTCAAGAAGGCCGTCGAGGCGCTCAAGGCCGAGGGCGTGGACGAGGTCCTCTGACCGCGTCCCCGGCCGGGTCCGGCCCGCACCGACCGGCACCCCCGGAGTAGGGTGCTGGGCCATGACCACCTCCGACTCCGTGCTGACCGGGCCCCGTCCGACCTCCGTCCCCTCGGTGGGCCCCGTGGTGGCCGAGCTCGAGGACGAGATCGTGTCCTTCCGCCGGGACCTGCACCGGCATCCCGAGCTCTCCTATGAGGAGTACCGCACCACCGACCGCATCGTGGAGCTGCTCGCCGGCTACGGGCTCTCGCCCGTGCGGATGGAGTCCACGGGCGCCTACGTGGACGTCGGGGAGGGGCCGGTGGTGCTGGCCCTGCGCGCCGACATCGACGCGCTGCCAGTCGAGGAGGAGACCGGCCTGCCCTACGTGTCCGTCAATGACGGCGTCGCGCACGCGTGCGGCCACGACATGCACACCGCCGTCATGGCGGGGGTGGCCGTCGCCCTCGGCCGCATCCTCCGCGGGGCCACCGCCGACGCCGACCTGCGCGCGGCCGGCGAGCGGGCCCACGGCACGGTCCGCGTCATCTTCCAGCCCGCGGAGGAGCGGCTGCC
>NZ_JBFBBE010000290.1:0-2078 GCF_040682555.1 Streptomyces sp. NPDC051172 | reverse complement strand
CGCGCGTCTCGACTCTCGAGCTAGACCTCTCCGCCCAACGGGAAGCACTCGAGCGCCTCGGAGTCGAGAACAAGGACATCTACTTCGACCACGGCCTGTCGGGAACGACCCGCGCCCGGCCCGGGCTGCGCGAAGCGCTGGCCGCGACCCGGGACGGCGACACCCTGGTGGTGACCAAGCTCGACCGGCTGGCCCGCTCGCTCCCGGACGCGAGGGACATCGCCGACGAGCTCACCACCAAGGGAGTGGCGCTCAGTCTCGGAGGCAGCGTCTACGACCCCAACGACGCCGTCGGCCGGTTGCTGTTCAACGTGCTCGGCATGGTGGCCGAGTTTGAGGCGGACCTCATCCGCCTGCGCACCCGCGAAGGCATGGCCATCGCCAGATCCAAGGGCAAACTCAAAGGCAAGAAGCCCAAGCTCTCGCCCTCTCAGCGCAAGCACCTGCTGACGTTGCACGCCGCCGGCGAGCACACCCAAGCCGAGCTGGCCGAGCTGTTCAACGTCTCCCGCACCACCATCTACCGCGAGCTGCGCCGCACCACGACCGACACCTGACCGCGCCTGCACCGCCACTGAGCGATCACAGAAACCCGCCACCAAGCCATCACATCCACAGGACTGGGTCGCCCGAGTCGTTGCCAAGAACCTATGGGTTGTGGCGGGAGGTTTCGAGAGCGGGGACGATCTCCCACCCCATAGACTCTTGAGTTGTGCCCAGTGCGAAGTACCCCGGTCAAGTCCCTGGAAGTGGTGTAGCCGTCTTCGAGGTTGTAGGGGGCTTGTACCTGTCAGGTCTGCAGGGTCGGCATCACCTCCGTGCTCATCACGGTCTCTTGCTCCGTGGTCAGGGGCTCACGGCACCGGGCGAGCAGTTCCAGGCCGAGATACCGGCGGCCTTCGGCCCACTCATCGGTCTGCTCGGCCAACACAGCCCCGACCAGACGCACCACGGCATCCCGGTTCGGGAAGATCCCCACCGAGTCCGTGCGGCGCCGGATCTCCCGGTTCAGCCGCTCGGCAGGGTTGTTCGACCAGATCTGGGACCACACGTCCCTCGGGAACGAGGTGAACGCGAGGATGTCCTCTCGTGCTGCATCGAGGTGCCCAGCCACCGCGGGCAACCTGTCCTGCACGTAGTCCAACAGGCGCTCGAACTGGGCCTGCACGGCCGGCCCGTCGGGCTGGTCGTACACGCTGTGCAGCATGGCCTTCACCGCCGGCCACATGCTCTTCGGGGTCACGGCCATCAGATTCGCCGCGTAATGGGTGCGGCAGCGTTGCCACACGGCCCCGGGCAGGTTCGCCGCCACGGCTTCCACGAGGCCGCGATGGGAGTCCGAGGTCACCAGTGCCACCCCGGCCAGCCCCCGGGCCACCAGGTCCGCGAAGAACTCGTTCCACGCCGCACCCGTCTCCGTGGTGGCCACCCTCAGCCCGAGGACTTCGCGGCGCCCGTCGGCGTTGACCCCGGTGGCGAGCATGGCCACCGCGTTGATCACCCGCCCGCCCTCTCTGACTTTCATGGTCAGGGCGTCGGCGGCGAGGAACACGAACGGGCCGGCCTCGCCCAGCGGCCGGTGACGGAAAGCCTCGATGTGCTCGTCCAACTCCTGTGCCATCCGGCTGACCTGGGACTTCGAGAGCGAGTCGATGCCCAGCTGCCGTACGAGCTTGTCCATGCGCCGGGTCGAGACCCCGGCCAGGTAGCAGTCCGCGACCACGGTGATCAGTGCGGACTCGGCCCGTTTGCGGCGCTCGAGCAGCCATTCGGGGAAGTACGTGCCGGCCCGGAGTTTGGGGATGGCCACATCGATCGTGCCGGCGCGGGTGTCCAGGGGTCGGTGGCGGTAGCCGTTGCGCTGCGCTGTCCGGTGTTCGGAGGGCTTGCCGTACTCGGCCCCGCAGACCGCGTCAGCGTCGGCGGAGAGCAGTGCGTTGATCACGGTCTGCAGCAGGTGGCGCAGCAGGTCTGGGGAGGCCTCCCCGAGAGCTTCGCGCAGCAGGCGTTCAGGGTCGACAATGTGTGGAGCGGTCATCGTGGTGATGTCCTTTCGAGAGTGCTGTGGAAGGTTCGCT
>NZ_JBFBBE010000289.1:0-2082 GCF_040682555.1 Streptomyces sp. NPDC051172 | reverse complement strand
GTAGAGCCCATGGTCAGGGTGACGTCGCCAGAGACTGTGGAAATCATGAAGCCACCTTTGTGGTTGCGGCGAGTGGCCGCAGGGCGGCCCTCACAGATCTGCAGTCACCACAACATAACAGCGGTCACCATCAGGACCTCGCTGGCACGGCCACGCTGGTAATGTCACACAGAGCCACGGCCTCAAGCCCCGGTATTGGGCGTGCGTCCGTAAGTTCGCACCCGAGTAGAAGCAGCGGAGACGAGATGAGGATGTGCCCATGGAGAACGCAGCGGGTCTGATCGAGCAAGCTCAACACTCCGCCGCCCAGTGGGCGTCCGCAACCGCAGCGAACGATGACGTTCAGGTGCAGCAGTCACTAGCGGACCTGCGAAAAGCTATCGAGTCGGCCGGCAGTGCGCGGCAGGAGCTCTGCGACCGGATCCTGCTCACCCCCGGGGCAGAGAGTCTTCCGTGGCGCGAGATCATTCCGCCCGCCACCGGCCTCGCCCTGCTCTATAACTTCTCTCCGTTCCAAGACACCGGCTCCACAGTGGCTTCCAAGCGCATTCGACAGTTCGGCGAGTCGGTGGACGTGATCGCCTGTTCATTCCTGCACCACAAGAAGCCGGACCCCACGATCGAACGGATCGCAGCCCCCTATGTGCGCACGAGGCACTTCCTGCCCTTCGCCCCTTCATGGGCCACATGGGTTGCGCACTCTGCTTTTGCGGAGCACGCTGCGAACCTAGCCTCTCGCTACATGGCTGGACGCGCCCGGCCATACGAGTTTCTGTACAGCCGCGGGATGTGGTCCCCCTCGCTCATCGGCGGAGCGCTGGTGAAGCTGCGCCACCCCGAAGTTCGGTGGATCGCCGAGTTCTCCGACCCGCTGTCCCAAGACGTCACTGGCGTCCACCGCGGCGGACCGACGGTTGACAACGCATGCCGCAAAGAGCTCGTCACAGCATTCGAGAACAGATTTGGGCCAATGTCCGAAGTAGATAAGTCCGTGTTCTCGATTGCAGAAAACATGGTCTTTGCACTCGCCGATGAGATCATCTTCACGAATGCCCTGCAGATGAAGACTATGGTGGACAAGATCCACCGGAGCGATCTGAGGAACCGAGTACTCGCTAACGCGAAAGTCAGCCACCATCCGTCGTTGCCTCGCCCGTTCTATGAGATGACGCCGCATGATCCCCACGTGGCCCCCGATCAACTCAACATCGCTTACTTCGGCGAGTTCTATTCCTCACGCGGCCTCATCGAAGTCACTTCGGCCATGCGATCGCTCCCCAAGAGGCTCCAGGAACGCGTTCACCTCCACGTGTTCACCAACTACGTCCCGGTGGGCAAGGGAGGGCGACGCCCCCGGAACTTCTCGGCGAAACAATATGAAGATCTCGTTGCGCGCGCTGTAAACGGAGTCGGGGCCGAAGGAATCGAGCATCTGGTGACGTTTCACCCGTCCCTGCCGTTCTTGGAGTTCCTGGCAGCCACGGACTCCTTCGACCTCCTAGTCGTGCGCGACGCGGCGTCTGGTGAGCACCACGTGGTGAATCCGTATCTGCCGTCCAAGTGGAGCGACTACGCGGGCTCGCGGGCTGCCACATGGGCAATCGTCGAAGAGGGCAGCACCATAGCCTCGATGGCACCTCGCTACGCGTCCCCGGTGAACGACCTCGGTGCGGCGCGCGAGGTGCTCTGGAGTGCCCTCGAGGACAAGTTCGGCCCCCTGCCCACCGACGCTGAGAGCGGAGCCCGTTCGTGAACACACCTCTTCCGGATCCTCCGAGCAACCTTGACGCGGTTCTCGCAGCCCTCGGGCGTGCTTCCACCCCAGCCGTCAAAGACTCCCCGTTCGGAATCACCCGGGGCGCCCTCATGGGCCTGTCAGACGCTCACGGGAACGCGCGAGCCGTGGTGGTGGGCTCGCCGCACCTGGTGCGCCGCGTCCAGGAGGCCACGCCCGCCGTCGCCGGGGTACCGGGGCTCCTCGTCGAGCAGGTGGAGCTTCCTCTGGTGGAGACTCTTGTCATCGACTGGAATGCCTTTCAGCGGGGTCCTTGGCTCGCCGCCAACACCCATGCCGCTGTCAGC